>CAZKRZ010000007.1:0-589 GCA_964555325.1 uncultured Muribaculaceae bacterium | reverse complement strand
CAGCAGATTTCCGAGCAACTTAACTTTTCGAGCCCCTCTGCATTTGTCCAGTTCGTCAAAAAGCACACCGGCACGACTCCAAGGCGGCTGTAAGCCTCCGAATCGTGCCGGAATGTCGATTAAGAGCCTGAATGTCAGATGATATGCGCAATCATTATCCAGAGTATCGCTCCGGAGACCAGCAGATTGATGAGAGTGGTGAGTATGAATGCGAGAAATGCTCCGATGGAGGCTTTGAATGACGCCCATACTCCGCCCTGCT
This sequence comes from uncultured Muribaculaceae bacterium, assembly GCA_964555325.1. GTDB lineage: Bacteria > Bacteroidota > Bacteroidia > Bacteroidales > UBA932 > Cryptobacteroides. The sequence goes on along the minus strand of CAZKRZ010000007.1, from coordinate 327 downwards.
CGATAAAGAACTCCGCGAGGAATGCTCCGAGAATGCTGCCTCCGATCATGCCTATTGGGGTAAAGAACATTCCGGCGAAGAGACCCACTACAGCGCCTATGGAAGCGGCCTTGTGCCCGCCCAACTTGCGCGTCATGGATGCCGGCAGTATATAACCTATTACAGAGGATATCAATGTCGCGACGAGACACACTATGAGCGTAGTCGTCGAGATAGGGTCAGATATAGGTGCGAAATACAGAATAAGCAGTCCCACCCAGCTTAGCGGAGGACCCGCAAGCGCGGGCAGGACGCTTCCGATGACACCTATGACCGCTAATATAACGG
>CAZKRZ010000006.1:0-19635 GCA_964555325.1 uncultured Muribaculaceae bacterium | reverse complement strand
CCCGAGCCCCGCGAGGGGCAGATCTCGCCTCAGCAGGCACAGCAGATGCTGCAAGCCATCCAGGCCAAAGAAAAAGATACCCAGGATAAGGTAAACAAAGAAAAAGCCCGAGCCCTGAAATCGCGACAGAAAGATAAAAACTGGTAGGAGACAATTTTATGACGATACGCAATCTGATAGCAGGTATAGCGGCGATGCTCGGCTGCATTCCGCTGGCGGCGCAGTCCAGCATTAAGGTGCAGGCACCGAACATTGTGGCGGCGGACGAACAGTTCAATGTCGCATTCATCATAGAGGGCAAGAAGTCCCCGGACTCCTTTACATGGGACCCTGGTAATGATTTCCAACTTGTATGGGGCCCCCAGCGCGGCTCGTCCACCAGTGTCTCCATCATCAACGGCACGACCACGCGTTCCTCGCAGACGACATATACATATATACTTCAGCCCAAGTCTACAGGTAAATTCTCTCTTCCGGCCGCGACTGCGACTATCAAGGGGGAGACTCTCACATCGGGAGCGTTTACGATCGAAGTGCTCTCCGGAGGGCAGCAGCAGGGGCAGTCGCGGCAGCCATCCTCTTCGGACAACGGCAATGCTGCGGCAGTAGGCGACATTTCCCCAAAAGACCTGTATCTGCAATTGTCCCTGAGCCGCAACAATGTGGTGGTGGGCGAGCCTGTCACCGCGACACTGAAACTCTACCAAAGGGTGAACATCGCGGGCTTTGAGGATGCCAAGTTCCCTACTTTCAACGGATTCTGGAGCCAGGAGGTGCAGGCTCCCACTAATATCAATTTCCAGAGGGAGAATGTCGGCGGCGAGATTTACAATGCGGCGGTGCTCCGCAGCTGGGTGATAATCCCCCAGCAGGCAGGCTCCATATCCATTGATCCGGCGGAACTGGTCTGCTTGGTCAATGTCCGTACGCAGACCACATCGAGGAGTATTTTCGACAGTTTCTTTGATGACGGCTATCAGACTATACGCAAGAGAGTGTATTCTGACAAGAGTACGGTCAAGGTGAATCCTCTTCCGGCAGGCGCACCGGCATCATTTACGGGAGGTGTGGGCTCGTTCTCCATACAGGCGCATCTCGCCAAGGATACTGTCAAGACCCATGAGGCTGTATCACTGGAACTTACAGTTAGCGGTCGGGGCAACATATCCCTCGTCGAGGCTCCGAAACTCGTCCTGCCTCCTGATTTCGAGGCGTATGATGTCAAGTCTACGGATCTGTCCGACAAATCTACCGGGCGCACCTCAGGGGCCCGCAAATTCGAATATCCGTTCATTCCGCGCAGTTACGGAGACTTTACCATAGAGCCGGTGCAGTTTACCTATTATGATGTGAACGCGCACAAGTATGTGACTCTCTCGACCGCTCCTCTTGCCATACATGTAGAAAGGGGCGCAGATGTGGCAGCGACGGCATCTGACGGTGGGCAGATAGTGCCCGGAGTCGCGGCGCGTGATGTGCGGAATCTCGGTGCGGACATACGATATATCAAGACGAGAGTGCCGTCATTCAACAGCACAGGCTCGTTTATGTGTGCAAGCGGCTTGTATTGGATATTTATAGCCCTGCTCGTAGTGGCAGCCTTTGTATTTTGGGCTCTCAGCCGCAGGGCAGTCAGCCGCAGAGCGGATGTGGTGGGGACACGCCACCGCAGGGCGAACTCAATGGCTCGCAAGAGGCTTTCTGCAGCCGGGGCATTCCTTAAGAAAGACCTCTATACGGCGTTTTATGAGGAACTCCACAAGACCCTGCTGGGCTATGTGGGCGACAAACTCAATATAGATCCTGCCGATATGTCCAAGGAGAATATCCGAGAGAGACTGATGCATGCAGGCTCCGGGGAGGCGCTCGCCGGAGAGTATACTGCGCTGCTGGATGCGTGCGAATATGCCCGTTATGCCCCGGATGCAGGTCATGACGCCATGGATGCGCATTACAAGGAAGCGTTGAATGTCATTTCCAATATTGATGATGCCATGAAAGGACACAGGAACCATAACGGAGCCGCGATGATAATGACGCTGGTGCTTGCATCTGCAATGTCCCTGCAACAGGCTAACGCCCAGGACTATCCCGATTCTCTGTGGAATGCCGGAGTAGAGGCGTATGCGCAGGAACAGTGGGCGGAAGCCTTGACAGAATGGAGCAAGATAGAGGCCCTCGGCGTTGAGTCCGTCGAACTGTATTACAATATGGGCAATGCCTGTTTCAAGCAGGGGGACATCGCCCACGCCATAGTCTGGTATGAGAGGGCCCTGAAACTGGATCCGAGCGATGCCGACAGCCGTAACAACCTCGCATTCGCGAATGGATTTGTCCAGGACCACATCGATGTCGTTCCGGAGTTTTTCCTCGCGCAGTGGATGCATTCGCTGTCGTATATGCTGAGTTCCGATGCCTGGGCTGTAATCGCTGCGGTGCTGTTTGCATTGGCTCTGGCTCTTGGGCTCGTTTTCCTGTTGTCCGTGCAGCGTGGTGCGAGGCGTGTCGGATTTTTCGGAGGCATAGTGGCGCTGTTGCTTGCCTTGCCTGCAATAAGCTGTTCATTCTCACAGCGTTCTGACTATTTCCGCGCTGACGAGGCTATAGTCGTCAAGGCTGTCACATCCGCCAAGAGTACACCGGGCTCCGGGAATTCTACAGACCTTTTTGTCCTGCATGAGGGCACCAAAGTGCAGATACTCGACGAGGTAGGGGAATGGCGGCGCATAGAAATAGCGGACGGTCGCCAAGGCTGGCTGCCGTCCGCCGATATGGAAGTAATCTGACAGTCTCCTGTCTAAGAATCTAATTTAAGGACTGCCATGAATGCGCTCTGAGGTACCTGCACGGTGCCTATCTGGCGCATACGCTTCTTGCCCTCTTTCTGCTTTTCCAGCAGCTTGCGCTTACGGGTGACGTCTCCGCCATAACATTTGGCGATAACATCCTTGCGCAGCTGCTTGACGGTCTCGCGCGCTATGATCTTGGCACCGATGGCAGCCTGGACAGGTATGTCGAACTGCTGCCTCGGAATCAGTTCCTTGAGCTTGACACACATCCTGCGTCCGAAATCATAGGCATTGTCCTCGTGTATCAAGGTCGAAAGCGCATCGGCGGGCTCTCCGTTGAGGAGAATGTCCAGCCTGACGAGCCTTGCGGAGCGATATTCTATGATATGATAGTCAAAAGAGGCGTATCCCTTGGATATGGTCTTGAGTTTGTCGTAGAAATCGAAGACAATCTCTGACAGAGGCATGTCGTAATTGAGTTCCACGCGGTCCGCCGTGATATAATGCTGGCTGATCAGTGTGCCCCTCCTGTCGATGCAGAGTTTCATGATAGGACCGAAAAACTCCGTCTTGGAGATAATCTGGGCCCTGATGTACGGCTCCTCGATGTGGTCTATGAGAGTCGGGGCGGGCATTCCCGAAGGGTTGTGCACCTCGATGATCTCTCCCTGTGTGGTGAATACCTTGTACGAGACGTTGGGGACGGTGGTGATGACGTCCATGTTGTATTCGCGGAACAGTCTCTCCTGTACGATTTCAAGATGCAGCAGTCCAAGGAATCCGCAGCGGAATCCCGATCCGAGAGCCAGCGAAGACTCCGGTTCGTAGACGAAAGACGCATCGTTGAGGCGGAATTTTTCCAGCACGGTCCTCAATTCCTCAAATTTGGAGGCGTCCACCGGGTACATACCGGCAAAGACCATGGGCTTGACCTCTTCGAATCCGGCGATGGCCTCCGCGCACGGGTTGGAGACATGCGTGATAGTGTCACCGACCTTGATTTCGGCTGCGCTCTTGATGCCGGTGATGACATAGCCGACATCTCCGCATTCTATCTTGTCGGTGGGGACGAGCTTCATCTTGAGCACTCCGACCTCTTCCACCTCGTAGTCCATGCCTGTGGCGAAGAATTTGACCTTGTCACCCTTGCAGATGCTGCCGTTCTTGACCTTGAAGTAGGCGATGACTCCTCTGAATGAATTGAATACAGAGTCGAAGATGAGGGCCTGCAGCGGAGCATCGGGGTCTCCTGACGGTGCCGGAATCTTCTCTACAATGGCATCCAGCAAGGGTGCCACACCCTCGCCGGTGCGGGCGGAGACTTTGTATATATCCTCCGGAGAGCAGCCTATCAGGTCGCAGACCTCGTCCGAGACCACATCTACCTGCGCCGAATCCATGTCGATCTTGTTGAGGACAGGAATGATTTCCAGGCCGTGGTCTATGGCCATGTAGAGGTGGGAAATCGTCTGCGCCTGCACACCCTGCGAAGCGTCCACCACGAGCAGCGCTCCGTCGCAGGACGCGATAGAACGGGACACCTCGTAGGAAAAGTCCACATGTCCGGGAGTGTCGATGAGGTTGAGGCGGTACTTTTCGCCATTGTGCATGTATTCCATCTGGATGGCGTGGCTCTTGATGGTGATGCCTTTTTCGCGCTCCAGATCCATGTCATCAAGCACCTGATTTTCCATGTCCCTTTCGCTCAATGTGCTGGTGAGCTCGATCAACCTGTCGGCAAGTGTGCTCTTGCCGTGATCTATATGTGCTATGATGCAGAAGTTTCGGATGTTTCTCATAACGCAAAAATAATTCATTAAGCAACAATTTCAAACCGCCTGCCGGCCCTATATCTATGAAAATTGTTATCTTTACCGGATTGACGAAAATAACTCGATACAAATGGATACACAACAACACACGTTACCCGAGATAGCCTCACAGGTGAGGAGGGACATCGTCAGGATGGTCACAGAGGCGAAATCCGGACACCCCGGAGGCTCCGTAGGCTGTACGGACATCATGACGGCACTCTATTTCAAGGTGATGAACCACAATCCCGAGACATGGACACGCAGCGCGGCCGGTCAGGATGCCTTCATCCTCTCAGCAGGCCACCTTGCTCCTGTATATTATTCGGTCCTGGCGCGTTGCGGTTATTTTCCGCTTGCGGAACTCGGCACACTGCGTAAATTCGGCACGCTTCTGCAGGGACATCCCTCCACGGAGAGAGGTCTTAAAGGAGTGTTCCAGCCCTCCGGTTCTCTAGGACAGGGGCTTGCGGCAGCGGCAGGCATAGCCCTCGGAAAGAAGATGGACGGTGATGACAATTTTGTGTATGTGCTCTGCGGAGACGGCGAGAGCGAGGAGGGAGAAATCTGGGAAACCGCCATGTTTGCGCAGCACCACCGCCTCGACAACCTCATCGCGATGACCGACTGGAACGGACAGCAGATAGACGGTCCTGTAAACACCATTACCGGTATCGAGAAACTCGATGAGAAATGGAAGGCATTCAACTGGAATGTAATTGTGGCTGACGGTCATGATTTCGATTCCATTCTCTCAGCATTTGACCGTGCCAAGGCAGGCAAAGGTACAGGCGTGCCTACAATGATACTCTTCAAGACAGAGATGGGACACGGCATAGATTTCATGGCAGGCACACACAAGTGGCATGGCAAGGCCCCCAACGCGGAGCAGTGCGCCGCCGCGCTTGAGCAGCTGCCCGAAACCCTCGGAGACTATTAGTATAAGAGAATGTCGGTGTCCTTATGTCCCGACTTGCGGGCATGGATGCCGGATAACGGATAGACAATATGAAAAAATACATAGATACAGGTAAGAAAGATACCCGTAGCGGTTTCGGAGCAGGACTGCTGGAAGCCGGCAAGAGGGACAAGAGAGTGGTCGCCATGACAGCGGACCTCAAAGGCTCTCTCAAGATGGATGCGTTCGCGGAGGCATTCCCGGACAGATTCGTACAATGCGGTATCGCCGAATCCAATATGGTGGGAGCGGCAGCCGGCCTCGCGCTGACAGGCAAGATTCCGTTCGTCGGTTCGTTCGCCGAATTTGTCAGCGGCCGTGTGTATGACCAGGTCAGGCAGGAAGTCGGATACGGCCATACCAATGTCAAACTCGCCTCTTCACATGCCGGCATTACGCTCGGAGAAGATGGAGCGACCCATCAGACCATGGAGGATATAGCGCTGATGCGTGCCATTCCGGGCATGGTGGTCATCAATGCCTGTGATTATAACCAGACCAAGAATGCGACCATAGCGGCTGCCGAATACGACGGACCGGTATATCTCAGGTTCGGACGCCCCTCGTGGCCCAATTTTACAGATCCCGATGAGGAATTTGTGATAGGCAAGGCCTATGTCATGAACGAGGGCAAGGATGTGACAATCATTGCCTGCGGCCACATGGTATGGGAGGCACTGCAGGCGGCGGCACAGCTCGAGAGCGAGGGCATTTGCGCCGAAGTCATAAACATAGCCACCATCAAGCCTCTGGATGAGAAGACCATACTCGCGTCCGTCCTCAAGACACGCGCTGTGGTCGTGGCAGAGGAGCATAACTCCGCCGGCGGACTCGGCGAGCTCGTAGCCGGAGTGCTGGCGAGAAGCTGCCCCGCGCCTATGGAGTTTGTGAACGGAGCGGACCGCTGGGGACAGTCGGGCACTCCTGCCGAACTGCTGGAGGCATACGGACTCGACGCAGCCCACATCATCGATGCGGCCCGTCGTGTCAATGACAGGAAATAAAAGGTATTATTCCGCGGACTTTTTGTTCCGGGTATTCTTCTTCCCGGCGGGAGCATCCTTAGAGGATTGCTTCCGCCGGAATGTTTTACCGGACTTGCTGAAGAAACTGCGGCGGGCCTTTGCGGGAGCCTTGCCGTTGTTGTCTTCCGGAGTGCTGTCCCCGTTGTCCGGAGCAGTGTTCTCCGTTTCTTCTACCAATTCGTAATCAAGCAGTTTCTGCTCCAGGTTGGCGCTCTTGACGCGGATGCGTACCCTGTCTCCGAGGCGGTATATCTTGTGCGTGCGGCGTCCAACGAGCCGGTACTGCTCCTCATCGAACTCAAAGAAATCGGACTTGATATCGCGCATGGACACCATTCCTTCAATCTTGGTGGGGTCCACTTCTACATACATGCCCCATTCTGTCAGGCCGGAGATGCTGCCCTCGTACTCTTCTCCTACATGTTCCTGCATATATTCCACGAGCTTGTATTTGATGCTGGCTCTCTCCGCATCCGTCGCAATCTGCTCTCTCTCCGAGGCATAGCGGCACTGCATCTCGTAGTATCCCTTGTCCTGGTCCGGCTCTCCGTCGAGGTACATGGCGAGAAGCCTGTGCACCATCGTGTCGGGATAACGCCTGATAGGGGAGGTGAAGTGTGTATAGAAGTCAAAAGCCAGTCCGTAGTGTCCGATATTGTCGGTGGAATAGCAGGCCTTGGCCATTGAACGCAGGGCGAGCATTTCGAAAGCATTGAACTCCGGCTTGTCCTTGGCGGCGGCCATGAGCGCGTTGATGGATTTGGCAATCTCCTTTTTCTGCTCCATGTTGCCTACCTTGTATCCGAATGCCGCCGCGAAATTCCTCAGATTCTCGAGTTTCTCGGGGTTGGGCGTGGCGTGGATACGGTAGATGAATGACTTTGCCTTGGAGGAGGCCTTTCCGTTCATCTTGCCGGTTGTGGCGATGAATTCCGCTACGCTCCTGTTGGCGAGCAGCATGAATTCCTCGATGAGCCAGTTGGCTTCCTTGCTGATTTTCTGATATATGCGTACGGGCTTGCCGGTTTCGTCGCATTCGACTTTCATCTCGGGCCTCTCGAAATTGATGGCTCCGGCAGCAAATCTCTTTTTGCGCAGCAGGGTGGCGAGTTTGTGCAGATACACTATCGCCTGGTCAGTGGCGGATTCGGGCATTGTGGCGTTCTTTTCGAGCGACGCCTCTATTATCGCCTGGGCCTGCTCGTAGGTGTAGCGTTCGTCCGAATTGATGACGGTCCTGCCGAACCAGCGATTCTCAATCTTGCCGCGCGGAGTGATTTCGCAGACTACCGAAAATGTCAGTTTTTCCTCATGGGGGCGGAGCGAGCAGAGCTTGTTGCACAGTTTCTCGGGGAGCATGGGCACCGTCCTGTCCACCAGGTAGACCGAAGTTCCGCGTGCCTGCGCCTCCTCGTCCACGATGTTGCCGGGCCGTACATAGTACGAGACATCGGCAATATGGATACCGACTTCGAAGTTGCCGTTGTCGAGCATTTTGAATGACAGGGCGTCGTCAAAGTCCTTTGCGTCAGCCGGATCGATGGTCAGTGTGATGACGTCCCTGAAATCGCGTCTGCCTTTGAGATCCTCGGCGGTAATCTTGTCGGATATGTTGTCTGCAGCATTCTCCACTTCGGGCTCGAATCTATATGGTAGCCCGTATTCCGCGAGTATCGCGTGCATCTCGGTGTTGTTCTCGCCGGGGACGCCAAGTACATCCACTATGTGCCCGACGGGTGCGGGGTCATTCCGTTTCCAGTCGTCCACTATGGCTGCCACCTTCATGCCTTTCTCCGCTCCGGCGGCTGTAGCGGTATCCTTGTCCACTTCTATGTCGTAGGGCATGGTGCGGCTCTGCATGAGCACCCACGCCTGCTTGCCTGCCGTGTGGAATATGCCTACGAAAGGCCTGCGATTTCTCTCTACGATACGGACGACTTCGCCCTCGTATTTGCGACCCTCCTTTTTCTCCTGTTTTGTAAGGGCTACTTCCACGGTATCACCGTGCAGTGCGTGCCTCGTCTTGGCTGCCCTTACATATATGTCTTCGTCCAGGTCGGCAACACTTACGAAGATAAATCCCTCGCGGGTCATTCTGACAATGCCCTGGTACTGCGGTGCGGGGGCTGATTTGTGTTTGGAGCGTTTGATATTACGTTGGTTCCTGCTCTGACGGCTGCTTCTTTTGGACATAAGAGGATGTTTTGTGAAACCGTCCTGAAAAATCACCACGCCCGAGCGTCCAACCGTTTCAAAACAGTTTCTAATTCTGTATTTTTGTACGACAAATTTAAGAAATATATTTATAGTCATGAACAGAAAAGTCCTACTTATGATTCTCGACGGATGGGGTGAAGGCAGACATGACCATTCCAACGCCATCTACACTCAGGGAACGCCCTATATCGATCATCTCCGTGCCACCTGGCCGATGAGCCATCTGCAGGCCTGCGGCGAATATGTCGGTCTGCCCGACGGACAGATGGGCAACTCCGAAGTCGGACACATGAACCTCGGTGCCGGTCGCGTCATCTATCAGGACCTCGTCAAGATAAACATCGCCTGCCGTGAGCACAAACTCATGGAAAACGAGCAGATTAAGGCTGCATACGAATATGTCAAGACATCCGGCAAGAAACTCCACCTGATGGGACTTACCTCCACCGGCGGTGTGCATTCCTCGCTGGAGCATGTGTATGAGTTCCTCGCCGAGGCCAAGAGACAGGGTATCGACAATGTGTATGTGCATGCATTTATGGACGGACGCGATACCGACCCTCACAGCGGCAAGGGATTCCTCGAGTCTCTTGAGGCTAAAATGGCTGAGACCACAGGCAAGATCGCTACCGTCTGCGGCCGTTTCTATGCCATGGACAGGGACAAGAGGTGGGAGCGTGTCAAACTCGCCTACGACCTGCTTACCGAGGGCAAGGGTGACAAGTTTACTTCCGCAGTGGATGCAATCCAAGCGTCTTATGACAATGATGTCACCGACGAGTTCGTCAAGCCTATAGTGATTACCGATGCGGCAGGCGAGCCTCTGGCAAAGATAGAGGAGGGTGACGCCGTCATATTCTACAACTTCCGTAATGACCGTGCCCGTGAACTCACAGCCGTCCTCACCCAGGAGGATATGCCGGAGATGGGTATGCACACCATTCCTCTGCATTATTGCTGCCTCACTCCGTACGATGCCTCTTTCAAGGGCGTGCATGTGCTCTTTGAGAAAGAACTCGTTGACCAGACTCTCGGCGAGACCGTTTCCAATGCAGGACTGCGCCAGTTGCGTATTGCTGAGACAGAGAAATATGCCCACGTGACATTCTTCTTCAACGGCGGTCGCGAGGAGCCTTACAAGGATGAGGACCGTATACTGGTGGCATCTCCCAAGGTCGCCACTTATGACCTGCAGCCCGAGATGAGCGCGGTCGAGGTCGCCGACAAACTCTGCGACGCGATACGCTCCGAGAAAGAGGACCTCATCATCCTCAATTTCGCCAACGGCGATATGGTCGGACATACAGGAGTATATGATGCCATACGCAATGCCGTAGGCTGCATAGACGGACTGGTAGAGTCTGTCGTAACCTGCGCGATGGCCCACGGATACACAGTGCTGCTGACCGCCGACCACGGAAATGCTGACTATGCTGTCAATGAGGACGGCACTCCCAACACACAGCACTCGCTCAACATCGTGCCGTTTATCCTGATCAATGCAGGTGACGAAATCAAGGAGGTCAAGGACGGTGCTCTCTGCAACGTCGCCCCTACCATTCTCAAACTCATGGGAGTTGCAGCTCCGCCCAAGATGACGGCAGAGCCTCTGTTCTAACGGAAAACTCTTTTAGGAAATGTCCGGCTGGTTCCATTTGCGGAGCCAGCCGTTTCCTTTTACACGCGCTCCCATAATCAGTCCCTTGGCGGACAGTTCCACAGCCATGGCCACCCAGTAGCCGACAAGCCCCATGCGCGGTATCAGTATGAGTGCAAGTCCTATGCGTATCGCCCACATGCTGAGCAGGTTGATAAGGCTTGGGGCAAGTGTATCCCCTGCACCGACGCAGCAGCCGTAGGCTACTATGCTCACTCCGTACAGGAGTTCTGCCCATGCTTCCACTCTCAGACACTGTGCGCCAAGCGCAATCACCTGGGGGTCTTCGCTGAGCAGTCCCATGATAGCAGGAGCGAATGCGTACATCAGCACTGCGAGGAATGCCATCATCGCCGCGCCCGATGCAATGGTGATGCGTGCAAACCTGCGTGCCAGATCCTTGCGCCCTGCCCCGAGGCTCTGCCCGATGAGCGTGGTGGCTGCATCCTGCATTCCGTATCCGGGAAGGTAGCAGAATCCTTCGGCAATGATTGCGAACGAGTTTGCCGCTATTGCCACAGTCCCGAGAGGGGCAATGATAATCGTCGCCGCCACATACGCACCGCGCGTCACGAGGTTTTGCAGCCACAGCGGCCATGAGATGCCCAAGGCCTTGCGTAGTATGTGCTTGCGCGTGTCTTCGGGGGCAATTGCCTCCGTGTTGTCTCGGGCCGGCATTCTGCCGCATAGGCGCTGCCATTGTGTCCGCAGGAAATCTGTCTGCCGGAGTTCGCGGCTGCGTCCTGCGACATATACTATCAGGAACAGTGCTGCGCACAATTCCGCCATGCCTGTACCTAAGGCTGCGCCTCTTGCGCCCATGTCGAGGACGAATATGAACAGATAATTGAACACGACATCCAATAGGCACATTATCAGACTGATGACTGCGGGAATCTTGATATTGCCGCTCGCTATGAGCGAGGCTTCCGACAGGACAGCCACCTGGAAGACAGGCAGGAACAATGCGTATATGCGGAAATATGCCGCAGCGTCATCGCGTATGTCCTCACCTCCTCCGAGCCACAACGGGAGGGCGTCGGCGATTGCGGTGCCGACCGCTGCCAGCCCTATGCTGAACAGCACCGTCACGAGCAGTCCGTATCTGTATATGCCCCTTGCTCCGCGGAAATCCTGCGCCCCGCACCTATGTGCTATCTGCACTGTAAAACCGGAACTGTTGGCATAGCAGAAACTGCCGAATATCCATGTGGTCGTGCTGACAAGTCCTATGGCTGCAGCCTGTGCACTGCCCAAATGCCCGACCATGGCCGCGTCTATGTAACTCATCAGGCACATAGACAGTTGGGCGAGTATCGCCGGCATGGCCAGCAACATGGTGAGAGTCAGGCGTTCCCTGCCGCTCATAGACTCTCCTGCACGGAGTTTGCCCAGTAATATATCCTTGCGTCCTGCCATAGAGGGCTATGAATTGTCGTTATCTTGTCCCACGGTGCGCCAGACATAGACCTTGTCACCGCGGGGCAGTTTCCGGAAAGGAATACCTGTATCTGTCGGGTGTACGGCTATGGAGCACCGTTCTCCCTTGACTGCCTTGCCGGCAGGCTTGAGGTCCACCCTTATCTCGTCTGCCGGGAATGTTACCGCGCCTGTCGTCGCTCCTATGGCGATGATTTCGTCTCCCTGGCGGAGTTCCGCGCTCTCTATCGTTATCTCGGCTACGCCTATACGGTCAAACCAATTGCTCACCTTGCCGCAGTAGACCTTTTTGCGCGTCGCCTGCGAGCCGTAGACATTGCTCCATTCGCCTAATTTGGCTCCCTGATAATATCCGTCCCAGAATCCCCGGTTGAATACTTCCGCGAGCCTTTCTTTGAGCGATGCGGCAAGTTCTGGCGTGTATGTGCCGTCCGCGACAGCCTTGGCGGCCTTGCTGTAACAGGACACGCAACGCTGTACATAATCGGCAGATCTCGCCCTGCCCTCTATCTTGAACACCCTTACTCCTGCGGCAATGAGTTTGTCCACAAACTCTATCGTGCAGAGGTCCTTGGGCGACATTATATATTTGTTGTCTATCTCTAAACTGTATCCGGTCTCCTTGTCAGTCACCTCATACGAGCGTCTGCATATCTGGTAGCAGGCGCCACGGTTGGCGGACTGCCCGTAACTGTGCAGGCTGAGATAGCATTTGCCGGAGACTGCCATGCAAAGCGCTCCGTGCACGAACATCTCTATGCGCACCAGTTCCCCGGACGGGCCGGTGATATGCTCCTCTTCGATAATCCTGTGAATCTCAGCCACCTGCCGGAGATTGAGTTCCCTTGCGAGCACCACCACATCTGCGTATGCGGCATAGAACCGCAAGGCCTCGGCGTTGGATATCGACAGTTGCGTGGAAATGTGTACTTCCATACCTACCTGGCGGCAGTACATGATGACGGCCATGTCGGATGCGATGACGGCATCCACTCCGGCAGCCTTGGCACTGTCGATAGCGTGCCTCATGTCCTCGAGGTCGTCCTGGTACAGTGTGATATTGAGGGTCAGGTAAGACTTGATGCCTGCCTCACGGCAGATTCTGACCACTTCGGGCAGGTCTTCCGCCGTAAAATTGGCGGCAGAATGGCTGCGCATGTTGAGGCGGCCTATGCCGAAATAAACGGATCCCGCCCCTCCCTGTATCGCTGCCCGCAAGCATTCAAAACTGCCGGCAGGCGCCATTATCTCTATCGCTCCCTGACTCATTTCGCCCTCCCTACGAGAGAGTCTGCGAAATCCTTGAGCAGCCCGAATCCTTCGAATCTCTCTACATGGCCGAGTGCGCGTCTTGTCAGGCTGTCTATCTCGTTGCGTGCGTCATCCTGCACTCCCAGACGGTTGAACTCTGCCTTGACGAATGCTATCTTGCTGGCTTTCTCGCTCTGTGAGCCTGCCGGCAGAGACATCATTTCGAGGAATGCCCTGCGGTTCTCCGACTTCTCGTAGGCACGTGTGATGAGCCAGGATTTCTTGTTGTGTACTATATCTCCGCCTATGGGCTTGCCGAAGACCTTCTCGTCTCCGTAGCAGTCGAGGTAGTCATCCGCTATCTGGAATGCGAGTCCGAGGTCGTAACCATAGTTGTACAGGGCGTCCGCGTCAGCCTCAGGCGCTTCGGCAATCATCGCGCCCATTCTGGCGGAAGCCGCAATGAGCACGGCCGTCTTGAGCCCTATCATCTGCATATAGTCGTCCATGGACACATAGTCGCGGTTTTCGAATTCCATGTCGAAACGCTGTCCCTCGCATACCTTTGCAGCGGTGTCCGTAAACAGGTCGAGCACCTCGGGCAATACCTCGCGGGGAGCCTGAGCGACCCTGCGGTAACTGTCGATTAGCATGACATCTCCGGAGAGTATGGCTGTGTCGTTGTCCCATTTAGACCAGACGGTGGGTTTGCCTCTGCGCATCTCCGAACGGTCCATGATGTCGTCATGGATGAGGGTGAATGTGTGGAATATCTCCAGGCCGGCAGCCGGCTGCAATATTCCGTCGTTGAGGCTGTCTTTGAACATGGACCATGCTATCAGGCACAGTCTGGGACGGATGCGTTTGCCGCCGAGCCCGATCATGTAGTTCAGCGGTCCGTACAATCCGTCCGGCCTGGACGGGAATCCAGGATTGGAAAATAGCTCCGACAATGCTGTCGAGAGAAGTTTTTCTTTAATCATATTCTGCAAATATAGTCAGAAAAACTCTGATATGAATCTTTCCGGGCGTGCAAAGGAAACGTAATTGCAATGCCTCCGGTACAGGTTTCTGCGGAAAACAGTATATTTGTTGGAATGAAATAAACCAAAAACGATTATTTATATGAATAAAAGAATGTTATCTGCGGCCGTCCTGTCGGCTGCCGTTCTCCTGGCTTCTTGCGGACAGGGGAGTAGTGATGCATGGACGCCTGCCGGAGACAATATCCGTACCGTGTGGGCGGAAGAGGTAGGCCCTGACAATGCGCATCCCGAGTATCCGAGACCGCAGATGATACGCGACAACTGGAAGTCCCTCAACGGATTGTGGGAGTATGCGGTGACGGCTGACGAGGCTGTGTCCATGCCGGAGACGGCTGACGGACAGATATTGGTGCCTTTCTGCATCGAGTCATCCCTTTCGGGAGTCGGACGCCATGTGACGGGCGATGAGGCCCTGTGGTACAGGACTTCGTTCAAACTGCCCTCGGCCTGGCGCAAAGACAAACTGCTGCTGCATTTCGAGGCTGTGGACTGGAAAACCGAGGTCTGGCTGAACGGCAAGGCTGTCGGTACGCATACGGGAGGCTATACTGCATTCTCTTTCGACATTGCACCGTATCTGTGCAAAGGCGAGCAGGAACTGGTCGTCCGTGTGTATGACGCGACGGACAACAATTTCCAGCCGCGCGGCAAGCAGGTGACAAATCCCGAGGGTATATGGTATACTCCGGTCACAGGTATATGGCAGAGTGTGTGGCTCGAACCGGTGGCACAGACCTCTGTGCGTGACTACCTCGCAGAGAGCGATATAGATGCCGGCACAATCTCTGTCAGTACGGATGTCGACGGAGCGCAGCCCGGCGATGTAGTTGAGGTTACTCTGGGCGGCAGGACCGTCAGCGTGCCCGTGGGCGAGACGGCTGTGGTCAGCCCTGCGGAAGTGCACCTGTGGTCTCCTGATGACCCTTATCTGTACGACATGGAGATAGCGGTCAAACGCGGCGGCAAGACCATTGATGCGGTCAAGGCATATACTGCCATGCGCAAGATTTCCGTGGTGCGTGACGCTGACGGGCACAAGAGGATGGCTCTCAATGACAAGATTCTGTTCCAGTACGGACCTCTTGACCAGGGATGGTGGCCCGATGGTCTGTACACGGCTCCTACCGAGGCTGCCATGAGGCATGACATCGAGATGACCAAGGAGTACGGGTTCAATATGATACGCAAGCATATCAAAGTGGAGCCGGCTACATGGTTCAGGGCGTGCGACGAACTCGGAATGCTGGTGTGGCAGGATATGCCTTCGTTCGCGGACAACAGCAAAAACCATTGGAGCCAGTCGGACGAGGCTTATGACAAGGGAACGGATTTCCCTGCGACAGAGGAGGCTAAGGCCAATTACTACAAGGAATGGGAGGAGATTATGGACCAGCACATGAAGTACCCCTGCGTAGTGGTGTGGGTGCCTTTCAATGAGGCTTGGGGACAGTTTGACACTCGTGAGGTGGCTGCGTTCACATCGCGCAAGGATCCCACCCGACTGGTCAATCATGCCTCCGGCGGCAACTGGGTCTCCGGCTGCGACGACGATATACTTGATTCTCACTATTATCCGCACCCGCAGATGCGTGTCCTCGATCCCGACAAGGTGAATGTGCTCGGCGAATACGGCGGTATAGGCCTGCCACTGGAGGGTCACCTCTGGCAGAAGGACAAGAACTGGGGATATGTCAAATACAGCACTTCAGAGGAGGCTACGGACCAGTATGTGGAGTATGCCGGGATGCTCAAGGAACTGGTCAGGCGTGACGGCTGCTCTGCCGCTGTCTATACCCAGACTACTGATGTCGAGGTGGAGGTCAACGGACTGATGACCTATGACCGCAAGGTGAATAAACTCGACGTGGCGCGTGTGAGAGCAGCCAACAAGGAGGTTATAGGCCTTCTTTGAGAATGTCGGCGACAACGAATGCGCTGCCGCCTATGTAGATGAGGGAGCGGGGCGTGGCGAGCCTTCGGGCGAGCGCGACCGCCGTGCGGACATCGCTGGAGGCGATTGCACGGCGGCGGGCGCTGACGGAGGAAGCGTCGCCCCGCTCACTGTATTCCTCCCCGTACCTTATACGGAGAAATCTCTCGAGAATCTCCTCTGCCGGCATTGCACGCGGAGTGGACGGGGTGGTGAATATGTATTCGGCATTCTCCGGCATCATGGGTATGATGCTGTCTATGTCCTTGTCTGCCATTACCCCGTAGACCATGATGAGGCGGTCATATTCTCCGCTATCCATCATGGAGGCGAGTTGCGCGAAATTGCAGGCGAGCGCAGGCGGATTATGCCCTATATCGGCTATGGTCAGCGGACTTTCGGACAGGCGTTCCCATCTGCCGTGCAGTCCGGTCAGCCGTGCACAATGCTCTATGGCATTGCAGACATGTCCGTCTCTGTAGTCCGTCCCTGTCAGTCCGAGAGCCGTGATTGCGGTACGCAGGTTGATGCCCTGGTATTCTCCGTGCAGGTCGAGCCTGCCGGCGAGCGCCGTATCGCATCCTGTCTCCTCCGCCCAGTACAGCGGACATCCTTTCTCTGCGGCGGCCTTTATGAATACTGCCTCTGTCTCGCTGTCCCTCGTACCTATGACGGCAGGCACTCCGAGCTTGAATATCCCTGCCTTCTCTGCCGCGATTGCCGCCCGGCTGTCGCCGAGAATGGCGCAGTGGTCGAGCCCTATGGATGTGATGACAGCCACCTCGGGGGTGATGATGTTGGTCGAATCGAACCGCCCTCCGAGCCCTGTCTCTATGACAGAAATGTCAGCGTGCTCCCTGGCGAACCACCACAGGGCCATGCCGGTGGTGATTTCGAAGAATGACAGCCCCATGCGGTCTATTTCGTCTCCCCATTCCCGGAGGAATGCCGTGACATCTTCACGGCTTATCATGCGGAATCCGTCCGCGGAAATTATTTTCATCCTCTCGCGGAAATCCGTCAGGTGCGGAGAGGTGTACAGACCTACCTGTCTGCCACTTGCGGCGAGTGCTGCCGCTGTCATGTGGCTGACCGACCCTTTGCCATTGGTGCCGGCCACATGGATGAAGCGTCCCCGGCGCGACGGACTGCCGAGCAGGGCGTCAAACTCTGTCATGCGTTCCAGACCAGGCTTGTATGCGTCACCGGCAAATCCGGCGTCCTGTACCGAACGGTGTCTTGAGAATATGTCTTCGATGAGTTGCTGGTAATTGTCTTTCATTGCGGGTGTTTCAATGGATACGGACGCTATTTGTCCGTTTCTCTGTGCCGCCGGAGGCTCTTTTTCTTCCGGATGGGCTGTTCTTAATCCAAAAATAGTTATTTTTACCGAAGTATGACTTCGGCATTATATTCAAATTACATCATCGATGGCGTTACGCAGGATATGACACCTGCGGAGATGTTGGAGGAGTATCTGTTGGCGCCACAGGGGATTCCTGCAGGCGTGGAGCAGGCGGAACAGATTGCTGATGAGACAGTAGACCCGGCTCCTATCGGCTCCGGTTGCGATGTGTGGCGCGCAAGCGAGTATCTCGATTCCATCAGGGGCAGGTCCGGAGCATTCCCTGTAGAGTATGCCGCTCAGTATACCAAAGTCGTTATTGCATACGCGCTTACGGAGCGCCTGCGCATGGGCGGCACTTTCCGTCTCAAGAATATCATAGTCTCCCTGCACTGGCATTGGAACGGTTCCGTGCTGGGCAATATGGCGGCATTCTATTCATCCGTACAGGCAGCATGCGAATATGTCGACGGTCTGGGCATAAGGATAGAATCGTACAGTTATGAGGAGGCGCAGGAGTGCGGTTTGACCGTGATGACGGCGGTTGTGCCTGAAGATGAGGATGATAATGCGTTTTCGGATGATAAGGTAGTCTGTACTGAGGGCATGGTGGCGGATCCGGACAGTTGGATTGTATATGTGCCCCTCGATGACGGGGACTACAGGCTCGGAGGCTCGCTGCTGTCGCAGGTACTCGGTGTCGGGGATGCCGTCGCGCCGGAGTTTTATTCGCCTGACTACTTTATAGACTGCTATGAGGTGCTCCGGGAGATGGTTGAGGACAGGATATTCCTGTCGCTGCGTGCTGTCGGGCTTGGCGGTCTGCTTGCGGCAGTGGATGCGTTGGCAGGCGGTAACGGGGCGCGTATCAATGTGAGTGACCTGATGAGGGCGCAGCACGAGGAGGATGCCGTCCGTGTGTTGTTTGCGGAAGTCCCCGGAGTGGTGTTCCAGATTTCGGACGAGGACTTTGACTATATAGATGCGGAGTTTACGCTCCAGGAGGTCATGTTCTTCCCTCTCGGTCATCCGGAGCCCGGGCGTAAAGGTGTCAAGGTCGAGACCGCCGAGAAAAACAATATCCAGAACATCCTGGACGCGCTGATCCGCAGGCGTCCCTCCGAGGGCGAGGACTGATATGGTAGTGTATTAATTGAATCTTGAAGATATGTTGGAGACTGGTATCAAGGGCCGTCAGGAAGAGACGGTGACAATCGAATTGAGTGCCAAGCATGTAGGCAGCGGTGCCGCTTCTGTGTATGCGACGCCCATGATGGTCGCGCTGATGGAGCGCACATGCCGTCTGTCCGTCAGCCCGTTCCTCGAAGAGGGGGAGGAGACTGTGGGTACACGCGTGGATGTGAGCCATGTAAGCGCCACTCCTATAGGCATGCAGGTGCACTGTGAATCCGAACTGGTGGAGATTGACCGCCGCCGTCTGGTATTCCGCGTGAGCGCGTATGACGAGACAGGCCTCATCGGTGAGGGCACTCACGAGCGTTTCGTCATCAACGAGCAAAAATTCATCGCAAAAGCGGAATCCAAAAAGCTTTGACTATATTTGCGCGCCATTCGGCGAATGCGTTCAGATGACCTGGCTGCGGTACAGTCCGTAGTCATGTCGTATTGTATGATGAACTGCCGGACGAGACAAAGGCTATGAGGAAAGATGTAGATATGCTGAACGGCCCCACAGTGGGCAAAATCCTGCTCTTCGCGCTGCCTGTCGCTGCAAGCAGTATCCTGCAGCAGCTCTTCAATGCAATAGATGTCATGGTGGTGGGGCGTTTTGTAAGCAGCCAGGCATTGGCTGCCGTCGGTGCCAACACTACCGTCATTACCCTGTTTCTGAATCTGTTCATAGGCATTACTCTCGGTGCCAATGCCGTCATTGCCAGTCATATAGGCATGCGTGACGGAGAACGCGTCCGTATAGGAGTCAGCACTTGTGCCGCGCTTGCACTGTGGCTGGGAGTGTCCCTGCTCGTGGTAGGGCAGGTAGTCGCGCGTCCTCTGCTGACGGCGATGGGCACGCCGGACGACATCATAGAGCAGGCATTGCTGTATCTCCGCATATATTTCCTCGGAGTGCCGTTCATCATGATATTCAACTTCGGGGCGGCCATATTGCGCAGCCGTGGTGATACACAGCGTCCGTAGTATATA
>CAZKRZ010000005.1:1025-21023 GCA_964555325.1 uncultured Muribaculaceae bacterium | reverse complement strand
CAGACTGTACCCGACTGCGCCGTATTCTGATTGTATTGGAACACCTGTATGGCCGCGCACTGGGCATTGTACACCACATTGTCCTCGAATACCAGTTCCTTGTAGAGATGAAGCGACTTGGAATTGTAGAGGTTGAACATCACGACATTGCCGCTCGTATGCTTGTACTGTACGGTACTGCCGAGCATCTTGATGCTCACAAATCCGTTATCCGCCTTGGAGCCATAGAGCATAGGCTTGGTGACATTGATGAAACGGCAGCCGTCAAAATGCAAGTGGGAGAAATCGGCCTCCGCATTGGCATTGTTGAATGCGTAAGTGGCATTGTTGCCGCCATTGATATTCACTAGGTCATATATGATGTTCTTCATGACCAGAGAGCCTTTCTTGAGTTTCATGCACATGGTCGGACGGATGGTGACAGGCTTGTCGGCATAACGGCTGACCAGCACCACATCACCGGAAATCTCGGTGATGGTAGGAGCATCGAAATACGCGCCTGCAGCCTCCTCGAGGAAGAATACTCCGCTCTTGTTGTTGATGGAGGCCTTGAGATCCGTGGCAGCCTCCGCAGCAGTCAGTAGCACGGCGTCACCATTGGCAGCCTTGCTGTACTGCACTCCGGCAATCTCGACGGGCATGCCATTGTTATATGCAGTATACCAGTCATTTATAGACTTTGTACTAACAGAAACGGAGACCACAGATCCTGCTGTAGTACCATTGAGAGGCAATACATATACAGTATATGCGCAACCGGACTCGAGCCCTGTGACAGTAGCGCCTGTACCCTCGCCGGCGGTAGCGGATGCCTGCATGTATTCGGCAGTAGGAGCGGCCTCTCCAGACTTGAGCACGACATATTTCCAGGCATCGGCATCGGACAACGCCACAGTAAAGGATATGGAAGTCTCGCTGCTGTCTGATACTGCGAGCGTTGCGACAGGATTGACCGTCACGCCGCTATCATCGACACGCACCCGGAGTTTGGCGACCGTAGCGTAGCCCGAGCCCGACAATGCGAGCACAGACACATCGGTACGGGTGTCGGCAAGCACTGCCTTGGTAGCCGCAGGGGCTGTCACGGACAGGAGCGCGCCCTCGAGGGATGCAGTCCATCCGGCAGGCGCAGACACCACCGTCTCGGCAACGCCCTTGAGAGTGACGTCGAATGTCCTCGTCGCACCGGAGGTAAAGAGTTGTACCGCATCAGCACCGCTGATCGAGCAGAGGAAATCCGCTACCACAGGGACAGTAAGAGCCGTGCCGTCCTTGAGAACGAGAGTAAACACTCCGCCCTCATAGGTAACCGCGCTGAAATAAGGGTCAGACACGCTGCCGGACTCGCCGGGAAGCGCACTCACGGGCTTGCCGTCAGCACCGGGCACCTCAACATAGGTAGTGCCGCCGTCATAACTGACAGTCCAGTTGCCGGCAGCATTTACTCCAAATTTAGGAGTGACACCGTCCGCACCGGTAGCCTTGACTTTCTGTCCGCCATTCAGGACATATTCTTTGCCAGTGCCATAATCCACCATCCAATATCCCTCGGCATCGATGGACATCACAGGGGCATTGCCGACCCCGACACTGCCCTGGTTGAGAGTGACGACCGTGCCGTCAGACATGGTCAGAGTCCAGACATCGCCTTTGTTCTCCACTTTGTTGATAGTACCGGCCTGCATGAGAGCCAGCGTCGCATCCACATTGGAATTGAGAGCCTTGACCTGTGTCTCAAGAGCCGCGACCTGGCTCTCAAGATTGTCCATACGCTGTTCGAGGTCGGACAGGTCGGTGCACGCAACAGAAGCCACGGCAAGAGCCGCCGCCATCAGCGCATTGCAGAAAATTCTTTTCATGATATATACTGATCTTTTATTTTAACGAATTGAGCCATGCAGGCACATACCCGAGACGCCTGCCCAACTGTGCCTCATAGAGGGATTCGGGATTGACAGTCTCCCCGTGATTGGCATCCATAATCACCTGCGACGCCAGGAAATTGCAGGCCTCGCCATGGAAGCCGACAATGACCGGAGGCAGGAACTTCCAATACACGCTGTTGTCTTTCCACCAGTCCCAATTGCCGCTCCACGCAGTCGTAGAGTCGAAATTCCATATTGTCAAGTCGGCAAGATGATTGGGCACCTGATTGGCATCACCGCCCTGGCGGAACTGCACCCAACCGCCTTTGCAGCAATCGATAAGGGTAGCACGGGGCTGGGTGGCATGCGACTCGAAGCAGGAATCGCTTCCCCAGACATTGCGCCAGAGCACCGTACCGATACTGGGCTTGGACACTCCGACGGCATGATACTGTCCGGCACCCTTGACATAAGTGCCGCCGCTGATGAGGTTGCCGTCCGAATGGTCATACACCTTGCCTATGAATGCACGCGATGTCTGCTGTGCACGTATGGACGAATGCCCTCTGGTACCGTCTATCTCTATATCGTATGCGGACACATTGGCGCAATTGGTGAATGTGCACGCCTCGCTGACCGAGGTGAAACGGACACGGCGCAGCCACGAATTGGTGAGCCTCGTCATGGCGAGCGGCTTGTACGCTCCGTCGTCCTGCCAGCTGCCATGGTGCTCGAAATTGTTCTTGGCGTTGCCCTTGAATGTCAGGTCCTCGACACCGACCATCTCATAATGGGGATATTTCTGCACCGACCAGCCATACTTGGCCTCGACCGCATGCATCAGCGGCTCGGCAAATGTGATGACATTGCCCTCCACGGACTTTACCTGATGATAGTCCCAGACCTGGATACCTGTATTGATGATATTCGTCATTGTGCTCTCCGCAGAATACGGAGCCAGCTCCTTTGCCACGAATTCAGCGTCGTTGTTTACCACATACAGGCAGACCCAGTCTCCGGCAGATACACCGGCAGCGGATGCCACCTGCACGCTGAAAGCCCCTTTTGGAGAATCCCCGGAGACCTTGGAAATCTCTGTCAGACCGGAATAATGCTTCAGTTCGAGCATGACCGGAGAACTGTACAATGCGCTGCTCGCAGGGAGATTGGGATCCTGCATGACGAGAGTGGTCTTGTCGCGTCCTGCACCCTTGATGACGAACTCTCCGGCCCTCATCATGATAGAGCTGCTCTTGCCCTCCGCATCATCTGCCGAAGTATGGAGAATGAACTCCCCTTCGGGGAAATACAGCACCGCCTTTGCGGACGGATTCTGCACCTTACCCTCGCCTATCGCTGCCTGATACGCCTTGATGACGGCTTCGCGGTCGGATTTGCCGTCATTGGGGACGGCTCCGTAATCGCAGACATTGTATACCGTATAGCCCAGTTCAAGTCCATCGGCAGGAGCACTCTCGCCGTGGTCGAAACCGGCATAGGAATAGTCCACCAACACATTGTCCGCATTGCCCTCGCAGAAATCATCCCAGGGC
Organism: uncultured Muribaculaceae bacterium; assembly: GCA_964555325.1. Taxonomy (GTDB): domain Bacteria; phylum Bacteroidota; class Bacteroidia; order Bacteroidales; family UBA932; genus Cryptobacteroides. The sequence goes on along the minus strand of CAZKRZ010000005.1, from coordinate 17,605 downwards.
TTGCAGCCGGTCTTGCCACTTGTCGCATCCGAGCAGGTGAATGTCAAATGCACATTGCGTATGTAATTCTCTTTGGAGACTATTATTATGTCAATTGCGGCACTTTCGCCTGCAACAATGCCTGCAGGTGCGATGACAGACAGATATTCGTCCGTCAGGACGGCAACCCAGCCGAGCGGAGCCTTGATGACGGTCTGCGCCACATCCGAGAGTTCGACCGGGAAGCGCAATTCTTCGCCGGCTCCTATGCTCTGCCCTGCGGAATATCCGAGGACCTTGAGATAGAATGTATTGAGCACCGGCATGGTCAGTTCACGCCCGTCGAGCAGGGTAAACTTGACCTCTGCCGCCCCGGGAGTATAGACCACATTCTTGAAATAGGACGAAGTGCCTGCAACCGAGGCCCCGTCAACAGCGCTGACAGGCCTGCCGACAGCATCGAGGACAGGCGACCATGTCTTGCCACCGTCCATAGAGACTCTCCAATATCCATCTTCGCTGACAGATACCTGCGGAGTCGCTCCGGCATTGCTGACGGCGTTGTCCGCGCCCTCTATCGGAGAGAATGTCTGCCCTCCGTCAATCGAGATAATCCAGCAGCCCTCTCCGTCAACACCGATGACGGGGACTATGGCAGGAACATCCTTGCCGAATGTGACTTTGACGGAACTGCCGTCGCTCAATTCGAGCACATAGCCAGCCTCCGACTTTTCCACACCGGTAATCAGCAGATGCCCGTCAGACAGGAACTTGCCCAGGGCAATGGCGTTGTCGTTTGACGCCGCCACCGCTACCTTGAGAGCCTCGATCCGTTCTGACAACGCATCCATGTCCTCCTCGAGCGCGGAGGTGTCCGTGCATGAGGACAAGACGCAACCCACCGCCGCAAGCGGCAGCAGGAACATCCGAATCAGTTTTCTTGCTTCCATATTGTGTTTAGAATAATTTGTCCAATATATTCTCCCTATGCCACATGTCATTGCTCTCGCGCAGTCTGAGGCGGAGTTCGCCGAGCAGATTGCGGAAGAGTTCCGGCTGGTCCTCATAGTCGATGCAATGCAGTTGGTAAGGGTCTTCAATATCATCATAGATAGAGACCTTGTCCAGGGTATAGTCCCTGCGGATAGAGATTTCCATGGTATATCGCGGGGTCTTGACACCGCGCGCCACAGGGAAAAAGCGGCGGTACATTCCGTCCGCGTCCGGGGTCCCATTCACATTGCGCAGGTAAAGCGCGGAGGAGGGCCTGTCTTCAGACTCGCCGGCAATCACTCCGGAGAGGTCATGCCCCTCAGCAGACGCCGGTATCGGACATCCGCTCAATGACAATAGGGTCGGCATAATGTCCACAGTGCCCAGCAGTGCAGGCTCTACCCTATGTGCAAGCCTGGCGGGCCAGCGTATGAGGAACGGGACATTGAAGGATTCCGTCCATATCGAATTTTTGGGGTCCTCAATACCGTGACTGCACATGGTCTCGCCATGGTCGGAGGTAAACACCACTATGGTGTTGTCATCCAGCCCCTGCCTCTTCAACTCGTCGAGCAGCCTGCCGAAATTGCGGTCCACAGCCGTGACATTGGCGAAATATATCCTCGCGGAAGCAGCCTTTGCCATGGAAGTATCCGCATTGGCACGGGTATAGAGCCTATCGAGGCCCATATTCTCATAGAGTGCATAATCCTCTGGCAAACAATCCGTTTCGGGATCGGAATAAGGAGAATGCGGAGGATTGTACGCAACGCAGAGGAAGAAAGGCTTGTCCTTGTCCCTATTGCGCAGGAACTCTATCGCCTTGTCTGTCTCATGCCTGACGGAGAACTCGTGCGGGTCATGACGCACGCCGTCCGTGTCCCAATAATGGGGGTTGTGGTGCTCATCGAATGTGCCATACGAATACCAATAACCGAATCCGTGCCTCCTCTCCGCAGGCGTATAGGCATCCCATTCCGGGTCTCTGTCGCTCACATAGTGCCCGGGGTTGGCAGGGTCATTGCGCATGGGCACCTCGGCGTGCAGTTTGCCTATATATCCGCACTGGTATCCGGCCGCGGCAAACACGTCAGAGATGCAAGTGGCGTCGGATCTGAGAGTATTCTCGGGACGCAGGGCCATGCAATTGGATATGACACCGTTACGCTCCGGATACATTCCGCTGAGGAACATTCCCCTGTAAGGGCTGGAGAGCGGGCAGGTGCTCACTGCGGAACTCAACACCACCGCCTCCGAGGCGAAAGCGTCCAGCCTCGGGGTCACTACCGGATCCGCCGCCCAATTCTGCACCCCGTCATATTCGGGCTCATCCCAGAATGCCATTGCGCTTGCACGCATCTGGTCGGGGAACACATACAGCACATTGGGATGCTCGGGCTGTTTCCCTCCTCCGCACGAGGCCGCCACGAGCCCCAGTGCCGGACACATATATTTTACTGCTTTCATAATGACAATGTTATATGCTCTGTACGGGCCTCCGCCGTATGGATGACAAGGACTGTCCTGCCATCGGCGTAGGAGCAATCCACACCTGCTGCCGCTCCGTCTCCGGATTCGGACAAGGATGAGGATGAGGATGAAACCGCAGTTCGGTCACCGCCTGCGACATTCCAGTGGCCAGCAAGCTCTATCGTGACGGAGACGGGACCGCAATCGTTGTTTACCCATTTGCGGGAATAGACGCTCCGCTCCACCCTCTTGCCGGCGCTGTCATAGACTTCGTCCGCCTCTCCGCTATACAATGCCAGGTCGGGATTAGAGACGCTCAGATTCATCTTGCCGTCTTTGACGGAATACATCAACATGCACGGAGTGGCTCTGACGATGACAGAGTCCACCGCCGATTCCTCAAACACAGCAGCGCCCACAGTGCCGTCAAGGACATCCCTGACCGCATGGCAGGCCGCGTTGCGATGCAGCACATCATAAGGCTTGTTCTCTGAGAATGCGGCAACAGACTCTTCCGCAGGGCGCACCAGCGCCATGTATTCGTATTCCGGCGTATCATTTTCGATCCACGCTTTCTCAAACCATCCCTGCGTCGGCGCATCAGTCTCCTCGTGGAACGAATGCTGGAGTCCGCAGGCGCTCATAGCCTTGCCCTCTGACACTATCCAGGCATTGCCGAACCTGTCGCGAAGCACACGCCCTGCCTCCACCGTTTCACGGGTGGCAGGTGACGGGAGCGCATTCTGAAACAGGGTGGTATGCACCGGCTGCACCTCGCTCGATATGTCGCTGCCCATACAGACTATACGGTTGCCGAACACAAAGAAACTCTTCCTCGCGCGCAGGCTGCCATTGTATTTGTCATGTTCGTGGAGCAGCATTGCAAAGGCTCCGCAACTGTCGTCATGTCCGACACCGCCGGCGAACCATTCATCCGAAAGGAGCATTTCCTCATAGCCGGAATATTCGTCCACATTCAGGACATGGGCTTTCATCTGCTCCATAGGTATCACCGCCGCGGTAGTGCCCGGGATGTGGCACCAGTCGTAGCCGTCCACCTGATAACCGCTGCCGAGCAACGAAACGTGACGTCCGTCCCCTCCTGGGAGGGCGCTGTCACAGATTATCTCCATACTGCCGTGCGTGAGATAACGCCCGTAATGATTGGCACCGCGGTATATCTCCGACGCCCACAGGTAACGGCTGTGCCCGGCTATCGTGACGAGCCAGTCATCCTGGCGCGCCGAGAGCGAACAGTTGTAGCCATAGTTGCGGACACCTGTCGGAGACTGCTCCGGACTTATACCTGCGCCTGCAAACTCCTTTGCAAGACGACCCTCGCCGGATACCAGACGGAGATACGCGGCTGCCAGTTCGCTGTCCACGGCCTCGCTCCTGTCGGGAGAGCCTGCCTGCGCGAGTAGACCGTACTGCTCCGGAATGAGAGCGCCCTTGCCGTCGGGATGCCTGCCGGCCATCGCGAGGGGGAATGACGCAAGATTGCAATAGAAGCGCATCTCCAGCAAAGCCTTTTTCAATATGGAATGGCTTTCCTCCGAGACCGCATACGGTGTGCCGTGGAGGAGCCACACCGCCTTGACCGCGCCGTCAAATCCGCCGACCGCATACGCAGGATACGCCTTGCGGTGATGGAACACCGTGCCGTCAGTCTTGAAGCACGCCTTGGTGCCTCCCGTGTATTTGAATCCGTTGTCCACCCAACGCGAAAGTGCCTGCATATATGCACTCCTGCGCGGAGCGTCCTCTATCAGCAGCACTGCCGCGAGACGACTCAACAGGTAGGTGTTGAACGCATCTATATCCATTCCGGGAGTCCCGGGAGCATATTTCACCTCACCGAGCCCGCAGAACCATTCGAGCGCACGCTGCACCTCATCGAGCCTGCCGGCTTCCTCAAGCACATCGCGCATCAGCACCGGCGCCGTATAGAAATTGCGCATACTGTACCCGAGATGGTGCAGCGTGCCCATGGCGCTACCTGCTGCAAAGCCCTGGTCCAGCAGATGTTCCGTCATGTCCACATATATACGCGCCAGTTCGGCACGCACCTGCGGATCCTCCGCCTGCCTCCATCCCAACGCAATGCGGAACATATCGTCGTTGTAGCGCTTGACCAGCTGGCCGTTTGCCGCGAGACGCTTCGACGCGTCCGGAATCCCGAGATTGGCGAATGTCTCGCCATAACGGGTAAAGAATACCGGCTTGCCCTTGACCGTGCCGTCAGGATTGCGGACAATGCCGTAGCTGTCATACACCTTGCGCGCCTCTTTGAGGCCATACCCCTTTTTGTCTCCGGCAATCAGACTGACGAATCTGTCATTCACGGCAGCCATGCTCTCCGTCTCGGATGCAGACACGCTCTCCGCGATGCGGAAATCGGGATGGCGCTCCCAGAACTCCTGCAGCCGTATCCAATGGACATTCGTGCCCTTGTTGATAAACGGAGCCTGGAAATCCGCCGTATGATAGCGGACATCCTCGAATGCCGCCGGAATGATGCCGTCAAAATACAGCACTCCCTTTCGCGGTCCTTCGACGCGGAAACGGACCTCGTCCATCCCCTCTTCGGGCTGTCCCTCCATATCCCTGTCGAATGCGACCCAGGCACCTCTCCATCCGGAGAATCCCAAGCCATAACGGAAATGGCAGCAGACTCTCCCCTCTTTGAGGAACTCTACCGTCAGAGCGCCGTCTATGACTTTGGGAGAATATACCCAGAACACGAATGTGGATACCGAAGTCTCTTCCGGATCCGGATTGACAGGGAGGTAGGCTATATCATGCCTGATGGCCAACTCGGCATTGCGATGTTTCCATTCCCATTCCAGGGACTTGTCCCCGAACTTGCTGTGCAGGGACGATGCTCCGGGAGTGTCTTCGAACGACAGGAAATCGGGATGGCTGAAATCGATTCCTGCATGCCCCTCGGCCGCAAGGCACAGGGACATGCAGGAAAGGATAGCCGCAAGGATGCGTCTCATAATTAAGGCTTTTCGACGATGGAGAATGTCACAGTCCTGACAACCTCACTCTCGCCTTTGTAGTTGGCGTTACGGCAGACAAATGTGGCGCTGTAGTTGCCCGGCTCGTTGTACACATACTCATAAGAGTCCATGTAGTTCTGGAGATTCTTGACCGCGACGCCCTTGTCATTGTCCACTTTGTTCAATGCGGAAGGTGTGGTGAACATCCAGCCGTCGAGAGCATAATCAAGTACCTTGGCGCCTGCTCCCTGGAATACGATGTCTGCTGTCTTGGGATTGTCGAAACGGACAGAACCGTTGCCCTTGTTCTGGTGATAGGGGTCGAGTTCTTCGTTCATCATGACGACCACAGGATTGAGAGCCGTTATCGACATGGACGACGGTGCGGAACCGGCCATATCCAAGGTAATGTCGCCATTGACATAATATGTGCGCTGCGCGCTCTTGTCGTCCCTCTTAGGATGCCAATGAATGGCGAGGCAGAAATTGTCCAGCATGGTATTGATGTCATAGGACTGGCTCGTCCACTTGTCAGCCGCGCCCTCCTCATAATCCAGTTTGGTCCACCCCTGCATGCCGCCATCATACATGGCCTTGACAGTGGCGCGGTCTGCAGCCCCGTCATTGCCTTTCAGGCCCTCGAAAGTATTGGATACATAGATATCAAGTCCGTCGGCATAGCCGTAACGGGCCTGGTACTCCATCGCGAGGGTCGCGGAATTGATCTGGTCCATGGAGACCGTATAGCGGTCCTTGTACTGATACTGTGCACCTGTCTCGCCGCTGTAGAACACCACATTGTCCGCATTGCCGTCCATCACGAAACGGACGGGCTCGCCGGCATAATAGGTATTGGACGGGTCGAGTGAGATATTGCACTTGACATCCTCGACAATCTGCTGCTCACAGGATACCAGAGCGCAGGCCGCCATCATAGGAAGTATTGCGTATAGCCTTTTCATAATGTTTTCTACCAAAGAGGGTTCTGTACCAACAAATTATTAACGCCCAACTCAACAGAAGGGATGGGCAGACATATGTGACGGGTATCCACCGCCGCACCGATTGCTGCGGCATAATTAGCCGTCGAATGCTTGGACCAGCGTCCGTCCGTGGTCTGCTGGGCATAGCTCTGCATAGCATCTACAAAGATGCCCCAACGGATGAGGTCGTACTTGCGGAGAGACTCAAAGCAGAGCTCTCTGCCACGCTCGTTGCGGACGAGTTCGCGGAACGAATCCTTGTCATATTCGGAGAAATCGCGGGTCTTGATACCAGCCCTCTCCCTGACTTTCACGAGATTGTCGTATGCCTCGCGAGGCAGTACATCAGCGTACTCATTGGCAGCCTCTGCATACATGAGCAGGACATCGGAGTAGCGCAGTATAGGATAGTTGATGGTCGTATAGAGCCGCTTGGAGTCCTTGACGCCTTCGTATATGACCTCGCGACGATATTTGCCGCAGTTGCGGAATGACTGTGCGGCGGTGGGGTCCTGCGTCGTGGAGACCGAATTGTAGACATAAGGAGTCTTGTCGATAGACGCGGTGCAGGAGGTCTTGCCGTTGCTGCCGTCAGTGCCGTAAGGAGGCCAGTTGGCGTTGCCGGCGTAATTGTACGGAGGCATATTCCACTGCTGACGGGTATCGCTGATGGTATTGCTCTCTTTCTCATCGTCCGTACGATCGTCGGACCAATAGAGATCCCAAAGTTTCAGAGAGCCGTTGTACATGCCGTATGAGTAGTTGCAGGTAAAGTTGGAATAGCCTGTGCTTCCTGTGCTCTGCAGACCCATGACATCACCGACACGGCCGTTGCTCCAAGAAGATGCGCTGGACCTGTCTCCGAGGAACTCGACTTCCCACATGGACTCATGATACTCCGTATCGTAGGCATCCGATATCATATTGATAAACACCTTGCTGTAGTCCTTGTTGAGATCGTGTTTACCCGAATCGATGACCGCCTTGGCATAATCGCGGGCCTTTTTGTAGAATTCATGCTTGTCGCCTCCTGTCACGCTCTCTCCTGCCATGAACAGATGGACTCTGGCGAGTATGCCCTGTGCAGTAGTAAGGGTCACGCGGGACGGCTGCGAAGATACATCCTCGGACAGTGCCGGAAGGCAGGCCTCCATCTCAGAAACCACCCAGGTCAGTACATCATACTGAGGAGTCGCTGCGCAGAACACGCCGCTGTGATCCACCACTTCCTTGTCCCTAAGAGGGACATCACCCCAGGCCTGAGCGAGAATGAAATGATAGTATGCCCTCAGGAAACGGGCCTCTGCATACATGATACCGTCGGGATCCAGCTCAGAGCCGCCGATGGCATTCATATAGGCATTTGCGTTGCTGATACCCTTGTACAGGCGCGTCCACGCTGAATATATTTCCGCGGAGCTCGCGTCAAAACGATACTGCGGCACCGCATGATTGACGGCAGCGGCACGGTTGAAATACGAGAGGTCGTCCACATTGGACAGCATCATAGAATAATAATTGCCATACAGAGCCTCGTGGTTCATGGCTCCATAGACTCCTACGAGTCCGTATGTGGCTTCAGCCTCACTGCGGTAAAACGTCTCCTTGCTGATGACGTTCGGGGTCATGTCCAGGAAACTGCACGATGACAATGCCAAAGCAGCGGCTGCAACAATGAATATGTTGTGTTTCATAAAATCTACCTGTTATTAGAATGTCACATTAACACCGGCGGTAACACCTATCGCCCTCGGATATGCAGACCAGTCGAAACCGGGAGTCAGCACGGAATTGCGAGTGGAGACCTCGGGATCGGGGCCGCTATAGCCGGTCAGCGTCCAGAGATTGTCACCGGACACATATACGCGCACGGACTCTGCCTTGATTGCCCTCAATGCCCTCGGCTTGAGATTGTAACCGATGGTGATGTTGCGCAGACGCAGGAAGGAGCCGTCCTCGACCACTCTGGAGGAATAGACATTCATACCGTTGGCATTTGCCCTCGGGATGTCGGACATAGGGTTGCGCAGTTCGTGCCAGCGATTGTTATAAGAGGTGAACTGGTTGAGATTCTGGTTGATACCTGCTTCGAACATGAGACGGTTGGCATTGAGAACATCATTGCCATAGCTCCACTGGAAGAAGAGCGACATGTCGAATCCCTTCCAGTTCAGGTTGGTACCGAATCCGCCGGTATGCAGAGGCTGTCCGCAACCGATGACTGTACGGTCATTGTCATCCACCACTCCGTCACCGTTCACATCGCGGTACTTGGGGTCACCGGGCTTGACATTGTCGCGTCCGACAGAGTTGAGATAAGGGACTCCATTATTGAGCGAGCCTCCGCTGTTGAAATCATCAGCCTTGTAAGTGCCGTCATAGATAAATCCGTACATCATACCGGTAGGCTTGCCGACCTGTGTGATATAGGCGTACTGGCTGTTGTATTTCTGATCCCAAGAGACTGCACGGAGCAGAGACCTCTGGCCGTCTGTCAGAGCTGTAACGGTATTGCGGTTGATACCGACATTGAAATTGACACCCCATTCGAAATCGCGGGTGCGCACAGGCACGAAATCGAAAGTCAACTCGAGACCGCTGTTGCGCATGGAACCGATGTTGAGCATCTCGGTAGTGAATCCCGAAGATGCGGGAATGGTGGCCTGGAGCAAGAGGTCATAGGTATTCTTGCGATACCAGTCACCGGTAAACTTGATGCGGTTGTCAAAGAACGCCAGATCGATACCTGCATCTATCTGTGCAGTCGTCTCCCACTTCAGTTTGTCATTCGCCATATTAGAGGGATAGTATCCGGCAATGCTCTTGCCGCCGAATACATAGTCGAATGAACCCTGGTCGCCGGGGAGAGTCGAAATCTGCGAATAGAAATCGTAAGGAGTGGAGGTACGGTTGTTACCGGTCAGACCCCATGAGAGACGGAATTTACCGTTGGACAGCCAGTCGAGGCCCTTGAGCGCCTCTTCCCTGTTGAAGTTCCATGCGACGGATGCAGAAGGGAAGTAGCCTATCCTGTTGTCCGAAGGGAACTTGGAAGAACCGTCAGCCCTAAACGACGCAGTCAGGTAGTACTTGTATTTGTAATTGTAATTGAGCCTCAACGCTCCGGACATCAGACGCCAGTCGTACTGGAACGGGGTGACTGTCTGATATTCACCGGTATGCATTCCCTTGAGACCGAGAGCCTCTGTGGTCATCTGTGTGGCGCTGGCGCCGTAATAGTCGTAGGTCTGGCCCTGCATGGAGAAGATACCGGTGAGCTGCAGATGGTGCTTGCGGCCGATATTCTTGTTCCAGGTCAGAATATAGTCATTGAGCCAGGTACGCTGGTCATACCAGTAGATAGATCCGTTGATACCCTTGCCCGAAGGAGAACCCTCGTATCCGGTATAGGTCTGAGTGCCGTTGAATGCCTCATTCCTCCTCTTGTTGGAAGTGTATCCGCCGGTTACCTTGAGCTTGAGGTCATCGGTAATCTGCCATACGAGCGATGCGTTGCCGTTGATGTAGTCTACCGCATTGCGGCGATACTCGTTGCGCACGGTCTTGGCAGGGTTGAAGCGGTAGTCATTGGAACTCGCAATGTCAGAGTCGACAAGACCGTCAAACCAGTCATCGTCAGAGCCGGTCTGCGACAGAGGGCGCAGAGGGCGGTATCCCCAGACGGAATACATCAGCCAGCCGGAAGCCGAAGAGGACTGCTGCGCGCTGGTAGGGTTGGTACCGTTGGTCACGCTGCGCGAATAGGTTGCGAGGAGGTTGAACTCCAGCCTGTCGCTGATCTTCTGCGAGAAATTGACCTTGGCCTGATACCTCTGGAAGTTGGAATTGACGATGATACCGTCCTGATCGAGGGCAGAAAGCGAGATGTTGTAATTGGTACCGGTCTGCTTGTTGCCTCCGGAGAGGGACACGGAGTAGTTCTGGATCAGGGCGTCCCTATAGATACGGTCCTGCCAGTCCACAGCATTGGCTTCGCGGTAGTCTTCGAGAGTATTGTCAGTCAGATAGTAGTTGCTGTTGCCTGTATAGTCCGTGATGTCCTTCTGGAGGCTCACGAAATCATAGGCACCCATCAGATCCACCTTGTTGGAAATGCGGTTGCCTGTCCAACTTGCGGAGAAATTGACCTTCGGCTTGCCGGCAACACCTTTCTTGGTGGTGATGACCACGACACCGTTTGCTCCGCGCGCACCGTAAATAGCTGTGGCAGAAGCGTCTTTGAGAATGTCTATAGTCTCGATGTCAGCCGAGTTCAATGCTGTCGCCATAGAACTCTCGGACGGGAATCCGTCGATGATGTACAACGGGGAGCTCGACTGCGTGAGCGAGTTGTTGCCTCGGATTACGATATTGGCGGTAGCACCTACAGAACCGTCTGTGGTGGTGACGACCACACCGGCGACACGGCCCGTAAGAGCCTGGTCGAATGTAGTCACGGGAGCTTTCATCACGGCGTCCATGGACACCGAAGTGACAGAGCCCGTCAGGTCTCGTTTGGCGACGGAGGTATATCCGTCACTCACGACCTGGGCTGCCTCCAGGGTGACATTGTCCTCAAGCATGACGACATCGACGACCGTGCGGCCGCGTACAGGCTCTTTCAGATCCTGATAGCCGAGACATGAGAACACGATTGTAGCCTGCTCGGGGACACTGAGGGTCCAGCGTCCGTCAGCATCGGCTATCGTACCATTGGACGGGTTGCCGTCCTGATAGACAGTGGCTGCGATGACGCCCAAGCCGTTGCTGTCCGTAATCCTGCCCGTCACCTTGACGTTCTGGGCCGTTGACTCGAACATGCACGTCAATGCAATGAGCATCGAGACAAGGATTGTGGTTTTCAATTTCATAATGGTTATTGTTTTTGTAATGAGAATTCGACCGGGTGCCCGTGACGGCAGCTCACCTCGAGCACAGTATAGCCGTCATCGGTATTTGTACATCTGACATCAGTTCCGAATACGGTATCGGAATAGGCTGCCGCCAGATTATATACGCCTTTGAGTTTCACGGTCTTGACTATGACGCTGCTCGCCTCGGGAGTGGTAAATGACTTGTCTGTCAGTCCCAGGTCCGGAGTGCAGACGCTCGCTGTCAGGACGCCGTTCTGCTCCGCAGTCATGACAATGGTCTCCGCCGGAATGCTGATGACACCCGCCTCAGACCCCTTATATGATATGTATGCGCGTGTCCCCGGAGGGATGTCACGGACCACATGCGCACAACTGTCGGCGCGGACTACCTCATAAGGTGATTTACGGGAATGCTTCTTCCTATCCGAAGCGCTCGGCTCGACCAACATCATGTACTCGTATGAAGCATTCTCGGGAGAGACGCCGTGCTCTATGAATGCAACTGCGAAATCCCCTTCTCCCATCTTGGTGCCGGTATTGTCCGGACTGGTCTGATGGCTGCGGCGTATGGTCAGTCCGGCTCCGTCAGGCAGCAGATAGCAATTGCCCTTGAGGTCCTCCACGAGAGTCTTGCCGGCATTCCCCTTCCATACCTGCGGGAATCCTGCCACCGAAGCGTCGTCCACGAGTATGGCCTCGCTTTCAGAAGCCAGTCTCTGCTGGAAGAGGGTCGTTCTGGTAGGATAGTTGGAAGAGTTGGATATTCCCGTACCTATAAATATAATACGGTTGTCAAAGCAGAACACGCTCGCCGTCACAGTCGCGCCGGGGCAGAATGACGGACGGTTCTTCTCCGTACAAGTGAATGCCATGACTCCGTTGCGCCCTCCGAGCGACGACACTCCGGGGAAACGGCTGGTATTCCTCTCCATCAGAGTTCCCTTGAGCGGACTATTGAGCTGCTCCCAGGGCAGATGTATGGTCGTAGTGCCGGGCAATGCGTTCCAGTCCCAGCCTTCCTCTACATATCTGGAGTCTTTAGCCGACGCCGGGCTGCCGGAATTGGTCACCTGCACCGAGCCGTAACTCTGATAACGTCCGTAACGGTTGTCCTTGGTATAGATTTCCGAGCCCCAGACATCCGAATTGTATGCTTTCAGCGTCAACATCCATCCATTCCTGCGATGAACGCCGAATGCGCCGTAGTTGTAGACAAAGAAGCCTTCGGGCAATGCCGACGCCTTGATGCCGTCCTTGCGGAGAGCCGCCTGCACTGATTTGTCCTGTCCCTTGAGGGCGAGGAATGCGCCGCCGAGTTCCGGATCACATGACATTCCGCTGCTGCTGAGGTCGCCCAGCACCGCGAGATGTCCGAATGTCTCCACCACCTTGGCAGGAATGCGTCCTCCGAACGGATGTCTGCCGCCTATGCCTATGCCCCAGTCGTAGAGGTTGCAATAGCGGTGCATCGCCATCAGTCCTGTCTTGACACAGTCACGCGCCTCTGCAGACGGGACGAAAGATGTCCCCCTGACCAGACGGAACCATGTGCCGAGCGTCGAATACGCGCCCTCCGCATAGGCAGGATAACTGCCTCCGTGATGGAATGCAGTTCCGTCCACCTTGATACCTCCAAGGGTACCTGACGAGAACCTCATCGAGCCGTCCATCCAGCGGACAAGTGCCTGCATATATGCCTGTCTCATATCGGGTGTATCCTGCAGCATGCAGGACACCAGTTTCGGAACAAGGAGGGTATTCCAGGAGTCTACAATCTCGTCGCGGTCCTTTTCGAACGGGAGACGGCACTCCGCCACACCGCTCCAATACTCCAGTGCACGCCTATACGCTTCCATACGTCCGGCAGCCCTGATTTCATCGCGCAGCAGCCACAGGGAATTGCACCAGCCGCGGATGTTGTATCCGAAATGGTGGTTGGTACCCATTCCGCTGCCCCAGTCCAGTCCCTGCCACATCAGATGGTCAGCGACGAGGAAGAAACGCTCCAATGCCGTCTTGTCCCCTGTTATCTTGTAGTCCAGGGCGTAACGGTACATCACATTGAATACCTTCTGCATACGCCTGTCGGCAGCGGTCGATTCGTCATTGCTGACCACTGGGACTCCCTTGACCGTACCGTCGGGCAGGCGCACCAGTCCGAGTCCGTCGAACTCCTTCTGCAGGGTCGAACGATAGCCCACAGCCTTGTAATCCCTGCCGGAGGGCATTTCATCCAGGAAGAAATCATCCATCTGCCTGGCAAGCAGGTCCAAAGAGGCATTGTCGGAAGGCACCGGAGAGAGAAGGGTATATTTCTCCCACTCCCACAGGCGCGCCCAATGCCATATATTGCGCCGCGTTATATAGCGGTTGTTGTCCGGGACCACATAGTCGGGAGTATTCTGATGGTGTATGGCCTTGGCGGTAAACGAGAGCCTGTCTATACATATCGAACCCGTCACGGACATAGGCGAGGGACGGACTGCCATCACCACGCCACCCCGAGCCCTCATCTTCACAGGAATGTCCCCGACAGAGCCGTCTGCGCAGTACATGTCCTCATAGCGCACCCACACGGCCCTCCAGCCTGTAAATCCGGCATTGGCATCAAACCAGCATATATCCTTGCCGTCCCTGCCACGGAATGTGATGCGCAGAGGATGTTCCAGAGGCGTCTCGTTGCATATCCACATCATCACTCCCCCTTTGGGGCTCGCCATGAATGCGTCTATGCCCTCAGGATCGCTGACGAGCAACTCCGCCTGCCCGGTCCAAGAGAAACGCAGGGAGGATGCCCCGTCCTTGTAGCGGTCTGTGTCCAAGGCGACAGTTCCCCGTCCACGGACACGCACCCCGTCCGGCACCGACCCCTCGAAATCGAATGACGATGCCGAGGCTACAGCGCACAGGAAGAGGAGACCGATGGCAAGACCGTGTTTCATTTTACAAGAGCCTTTTTGCGGATCAGCGCCTCGAGGAAATAATAGTCAGCGTAGTTGAGAGGGACATCTATGCTGCTGCCATGGGGAATGCTGCCGACAGAATGCATCAGCAGGAAGCCTCCGTTGGTGCCGGGCTTCGCCCTGAATGCAGGAGTTGAGAGCGAGCTGACAATCTTGTCGGCATTCTCAAGATAAGACTTGTCGGAAGTAAAGCCGTAGAGTTCGTACAGAGCGGATGCCGTGATGGACGCCGCAGATACATCCCTATATGTATTAGGTATATCCGGGGCATTGAAGTCCCAATATGGAATCTTGTCGGCAGGCAGGTTGGGATGGTTGAAAATGAACGCAGCCACTTTGCGGGCCTGCTCCAGATAACGCTCAAATCCGGTAAAACGATACGCGACAGTATAGCCGTAAAGCGCCCAGGCCTGTCCGCGTGCCCAAGCCGATTCGTCGGCATAACCCTGGGCCGTGCACTTGTGCAGCACTTCGCCGGTCTCGGGATCATAGTCCACTACATGATAGCAGCTCGCATCCTCACGGAAATGGTTTGCGAGTGTCTTGTCTGCATGGCTGATAGCTATATCCTTGAATGTAGGGTCTCCGCTGATCTCGCTCGCCTTGAACAGCAGTTCCAGATTCATCATATTATCAATGATGACAGGGCAGGTCCAGCCGCGTTTTGCCTGCCAGCCTCTGTCGGTGTTCCATGACTGGAGCACACCTGCACCGGGACGGAAACGCGTGGAAAGGGACTTGGCTGTCGTGACTATGACATCCTTGTATTCTTCGATACCGTCCAGGCGCATTCCGTTGCCGAAACTGTCATAGACCATGAATCCCACATCGTGATGCCAGGTCAGATGCTGTATGCTGTCGAGCACCTCGGTGTGCATACGGGCATGCTCCGCCCACATCCTGTCTCCGGTCAGTTCGTACATATACCAGAGAGTGCCGGCAAAGAAACCGCTCACCCAATCGTCTTCGGGAACGAAACGTATCTCGCCGTCCTTGTATGTCGAGGGAATGCGCAGCGTATCACCCTCCTCGGCCGCCGCCATCAGGGCGGACAACTGCACTTCGGCATTGGAGATATTCTCCGCTATAATGTCGGTTTTATGTCCGCATCCGATCACAAGCAATGATACGGCTCCCACTGCAAGGCACGCAGCAATGTCGTGCACGAGTTTTGTTCTGATTGGCATTAGTCTTAATAATTTGTATAATTCGCTGTAAAAATATCCATTAATTCGATTCAGAGGTGCGGTAATTTTGTACAAAAAGACAAAATATTTGCATTTTTGTCCAATAAAGACAAGTCCTGCGCTACTCTACAGGCATCTTGCCCGGACTGCGGCGCCAGGACACGGGAGACACCCCGTAAGTGTCCTTGAACCTACGGCTGAAATACTGCTGGCTGCCAAAGCCCAGGCTTTCGGCAATCTGGGAGACAGGTATATCCGGACGTTCCGTCAGCATAGCACACGCCCTGCGCAGGCGCACCGAAGATATATAGTCATTGGGAGTTTCCCCCGTCACAGCCTTGAAATGTCCGTAGAATGACGAGCGGCTCATGTGCAGGCTGTCGGCGAGCGCATCCACGCCGAAGTCCGGTTCTGCCAGATGACTCTCTATGAGCGAAGTCACCTTGTCGATAAACTCCTTGTCGCCACGCCTTGTCACCCTGCGGCTGAGGTCCTCGGAGACATCATCGGGCACAGACGAAGACGGACGATGCGCCGCACTGACCAGATTGTTGCAACGCGCGAGAAGCAGACGTGACTGGAAAGGCTTCGCCACATAATCGTCCGCACCACTCTGCAGTCCCGACAGTTGCCGCGCCGAATCGGCGAGAGCGGTGAGCAGCACCACAGGGATATGCGCAGTCTGGGGATTGGACTTGATTGCGGCACACAATTCTGTGCCGCTCATGCCCGGCATCATCACATCGCTCAACACTATATCCGGGCGAACTGCCTTAACGAGATCCAGCGCCTCTTTGCCGTCCGCCGCCTGATAGACCTTGTACCTGACAGAGAAGACCTCTTGCAGGAGTTCCGCCATCTCGCGGTTGTCCTCCGCAATCACTATCGAATACTTCCCTGTCAGACTGTTATCCGGTACGAGTTCCACAGGCACAGACTCTTCCACAGAGACCATATCATCCCCTGCGAAATGTCCTGCTCCTTTACGCAATGTCACCACAAAATCAGAGCCCACGCCGGACTCGCTCGAGACCGACACCTCTCCGCCATGCTTGAGCACTATGTCGCGCACCAATGCGAGGCCGATACCAGACCCCTCCACGCCGTTCGACACTCCGGAGCGCAC
>CAZKRZ010000005.1:0-1015 GCA_964555325.1 uncultured Muribaculaceae bacterium | reverse complement strand
GCGTTCGAATATATGTCCGCATTCTTCTGCAGGTATGCCTACGCCCGTGTCCCGGACATGTATTTCCACCCGGCCGTCATCTGCGACAGCCGTCCGCAAAGTCACGGAGCCCCCGTCCGGAGTATACTTCAACGCATTCAGTATGAGGTTTCTCATTACTTTCTGCATCTGATAGACATCCATAAAGACTTCGGGCGCAAGCGGGCTCTTTTCAAAACTCAGGGATATGCCCTTGGAGTCCGCCATTTCCGCGAACTTGCCCATCACATCCCCCACAAAGAGATTGACATCCACTGGAGCGACCCGTATCTTCATTACATTCTGCTCATATTTGCGGAAATCTATCAGCTCGGAGACGATTTCATTCATCTGCACCGCCTGGTCCATGACCTTGGAGATCTTGTGGTGCAGTTGGGGCGGCAGTTTGAATCTGCCGAATATGGAGTCTATCTGCGCTATAATCAAGGTAAGAGGACTGCGGAGTTCGTGGCTGACGGTGGTAAAGAACCTCAATTTGGTCTCATTCAGTTCCTGGATACGCTGTTTTTCTTCCCGTTCCGCAGCCACGATGCGCGCCGACTCGCGGCGTATACGGATAGTACGCAGCACTATATACGAGAGCCCTGCCGCCACGGCGACATAGAGCAGTAGCGCCCACCAGGAGGCATAGGCCGGCGGCGTCACACGCAATCCCAATTCGGCAATCACCTCGTCTCTGTCGGAAGAACGCCTCAACTGCAACGAATATCTCCCGGGTAGCAGCGATTCGATAGAGATCCTCGGGGCATCCACGCTTTCCCATTGGGAATCACGCCCTTTGAGCCGCCATTCGTAATCGGACCAGTTCTGCGCGACGGCATGTCCGCGCACAGCCATTCCCACATCGATACGGGCCTGCCTGCCTTTGAGCCGGATTCGGGACAAAAACGGCAGATTCTCTGCAAGAATGCCGCTCCCGTCATAAGCCCTGACCGGATTGCCCGCTATATCCAGCGACGAGAAATACACCTCATCG
>CAZKRZ010000004.1:15784-21292 GCA_964555325.1 uncultured Muribaculaceae bacterium | reverse complement strand
GATAATGAAATAGAAAAGAATGACAATAATGATAAGATTAATTTATTAACAATTCATCAAGCAAAAGGTTTAGAATTTAAAGTTGTAATTGTAGTAGGTTGTGTTGATGGTATAATCTCACCTAAAACAAATAATATTAAAGATATGAATGAGGCTAGAAATTTGATGTATGTAGCAATGACAAGAGCAGAAGATTACTTAATATTATTAGGTTATACTTCAACTATTAAAAATGGAAAACAAGTTGGATGTATCATGTCATCTTTTATAGTAGAGTCAGGAGTTTTATTTAACAAGCCTTAACTTTAATTGAAATATGACGTAAAAATTGATATAATTTTATGAGAGTACGAAGGATGTGATAATATGGCAGATTATAATATAGATTTATATAAATATACTGATGATGAATTTGTCGTAGCAAACAAATTATTAAAGTATACATATATCAAAGAAGATTATAGAGAATTTTCTAAATATTCTTATAATGATTTAAAAGTAAAACCAATTTATATTGAAGATATTATTGTTCCAATGGATACAAAAAACTTATTTATTGCATTAAAATCATTAATGGCAAAGGGTTTTTTTGAATCTTTTGATTTTGATAATGATAAGATTTATGTAACTTTTTCAAAAGAAGGTACTGAATACTGCAATACTAGAATGCATTTAGTAAAAGATGATGAGTTTAGATTTTACTATATTTTAAAAAGTTGTTCAGAATGGTTTGACAATTTTTCATATCCTATTCAAACAAAAGTATGTAAAATACCTTTTATTAAACAAAATCAATTACCATATTACTTTAAATATTTAATTGAAAAAGGATTGTTAGATTGTGCATGTGTTGATAATCATTCAGTATATCCTAATTATGTAATTAGAGGAGTTACATTTGAAGGGCAAAAAACATTAAAAGAATATAATAGACATTTATTATCTGAAAATTATATTTTATCAATGGAATCTGTGAATCCATTAATGTTATCATTTATTAATAATCAAAATCCTAATTTATATAATGAGTTTTGTAATAATTTATATTTACTAGACAATAATTTATATAATACTAGAATTAGTTTTAGAGAAGAAGATGGAATAAATGTTCCTGTTATTGAAGCTAGCTTAGGAACTAATTCATTAAATAATAATGTTCAAAGTAATTTGCCAGTTTTCTGTGATTTTGCAAGAGATGATAATCCATATTCATATATTGATTATGTAAAATTATTAAGAAAAAAAGGTGCTTCTACATTAGTATATTCATATTGTTTAAAAGGTAGAAATAAAGTTCATGGTTTTATATTTAATAAGTGTTCATTTGATGGAGATTATAAAGAGTTTCAATTTTATAGAACTAATATGATTTCATTATATTTTAAATTAATTGTTGATTTGAATCCGAAATTCGACATTGAAGCAGCAATAATTTATGGAATGATGAAATATAAAGGTTTAACTACTAAATTATTAGCTTCAAAATATGGTGTTAATCAGATGTCGATTGAAAAAGTAATAGATGGTACTTATGAAGTGAGAGAAGATATAACTAAGCAAACTTTATATGATGAATTAGATATATCAGATAAACTAATTAATAGAATTAAAAATTCTATTTTTGAAGAAATTAATTTTGAGGATATCGAATAAATGGCTAAAAATACATTAAGAGGAATGATTCAAAGAGACGCTGTTATGATATTGATGACTTTTTTGAAGAAACAATCTTATACATTAGACGATTATATTGAAATTGGTTGGGGTTCAAAATCAAGTTTTTTTGAAGCAATTCAATACTTAAGAGAAGCAATATATGATTTGAATTTACCATACATGCTTGAGATGAATAAAGAAGATGAATATTCATTATTTAAAAGTAATGAAGAACTAAAAATAGAATCATTTTATGATATGTCAGATGAAATAAAAAACAAATATACTATGATAATTTTAATGTATATGTTCAATAGAAAAATTAAGATGGATATGGGAATTCTAAGGTTTATCGCTCCTAACAAATCCGATAAAACAATAAGAAGAACGGTTGAAAGTTTAAGTATAATTTATGAATCATGTTATGAAAATAGACATATTGAAAGTATAAGAGATGGAAGAAAATATTATTATAAGCTAGTAAAAATGTAAACCTGGTAATCTTTAGCCAGGTTTTTTCAATGGTCAATTGTTATTTTATTATATTTTTGATATAATAAATGCATAGTGTTTAGGCGGTGTAGTATATGATGAGTACAAGCGATAAAAGAATATTTACTAATCAAGATGATACTAAGATGATTGATAGAATGAAAGTTGTTATGAGCCATGCTGAATTTTTTGATTGTTTAGTTGGTTATTTTAAGATTACAGGTTTTTATTTATTAAAAGATCAATTAGCAAATGTTAAAAAAATAAGATTTTTAGTTGGTCTTGGTGCAGATAATCCAACAGTAAAAGCAAGATTATTAACGATTTATGATTTAAATGAATATAAGGTTAGACCACACTTACAAAAAAGTATTAGAGCTGAATTTGAAGGTTCAGAGGATAATATAGATGTTGAGAATGGTATTAATTCATTTATTGAATGGATTAAAAGTGGTAAAATTGAGATTCGATTATGTGCTGATCAAAATGTTCATGCAAAAGTTTATATAATTAGAAACGACGATGTATTAAGAGATTATCAATATGGACATGTAATCACTGGGTCATCTAATTTCTCATATAGTGGATTAGAAAAAAATATTGAATTTAATGTAGAACTTAAAGATCCTGCAGATGTTAACTATTCATTACAATTCTTTAATTCATTATGGGATAAATCAATAGAAATTACTAGTCTAGTTGATGAGATTGTTGCAAATGAAACATGGATGAATACTACAATTACGCCATATCAAATGTATTTAAAAGCATTAGCTTCATATTTTGAAGATGAATTAGGAGAAAATAGACTTCCTGATGATATTGTTCCTCCTGGATATATGCGTTTAGAATATCAGGAACATGCTGTTATTCAAGCTGAAAAAATACTTGCAAAACATGGTTGCGTATTTATAGCCGATGTAGTAGGTTTAGGTAAAACGTATATAGCTGCAATGTTAGCTAAGAAATTAGGACTTACAAAGAGAAAATTATTTATAGTGCCTCCTGTAGTTCAAGATACTTGGCAATTAGTAGTTGATGAATTTGGCTTGCTTAGTAGAGATAAAGTAGTATCTTTAGGTGTTTTAGATAAAGTTGCTGAATGGAAGGACTTAAGTGATTACGATTATGTATTTATTGATGAAGCTCATAGATTTAGAAATGCTGATTCTAAAACATTCGATTTATTAAAGAAAATATGTTATAGAAAAGGTGTTATCCTTATAACTGCAACACCTCAAAATAATTATATTACTGATATAGTTAATTTAATTTCTTTATTCCAAGATTTAGGTGAATCATCTATCATTCAAGGTTATCCTAATTTAGGAGAATTTTTCGCTACTTTGAAAAAGGAATTAAATAGTAAAAAGAATACACCTGAATTTGAGGATACTGTACAAGCTATTACAACAGAAATAAGAGATAAAGTATTAAAACAAGTAATGGTTAGAAGAACTCGCTCAGAAGTAATGAAATACTATAAGGAAGATTTAGATTTACAAGGAGTAAAATTCCCTGTTTTACATGATCCAGAGAGAATGGTATATGTTTATAATGAAGCGATGGATAATGCATTTAATTTTACTATAGAATTATTAGCTAAATTAAAATACGCTCGTTATACTCCATTATTATATGTTAAACCATCAAGACAAAAAGACGTTGTAGGTGATTTAAAATCTGGTCAAGAGAATATTAAGGGATTTATTAAAGCCTTATTGATTAAACGACTTGAAAGTTCAATATATTCTTTTAAGGAAAGTTTAAAAAGAATTAATGATAGTCATCAAGATTTCTTAGATTTATTTAATAAAGATAAAATGGTGATTGGTAATGTATCTCATAGTAAACATTTTAACACAGATTATTTAATATCATTATCTGATGAAGAGTTTAACGATTTGATATCATATAAGGATTTGACTAGAGTTAAAAGAGAAGATTTAATTGACCAATACGAAATAGATTTAAAGAATGATATTGATATATTTGAACAGTTATATAACTTGTGGTCATCATTTGATGTAATAAATGATGATGCTAAATACGATATATTATCTGGATTGATAAAGAATTTAAAAGAAACAAATTCAGATAAAATTATAATATTCTCAGAAGCCAAAGATACTGTTGAACATCTTGAAAGTAAATTAAATGTTGATTTTCCAGATCAAGTTGTATCATTTAGTGGAAATGATTCTTTAGTAAAGAAAAATTATATTAAACAGAATTTTGATCCTAAAGATCCAGAGCCTCTTGATGAAAAGAGCATTTTAGTTACAACAGATGCAATGAGTGAAGGTATTAATTTACATAGAGCTAATATCATAATAAATTATGATTTGCCTTGGAACCCAACTAGAGTAATGCAACGTGTTGGTCGAATTAATCGTGTTGGTTCTACATATGACGATTTATATGTTTATAATTTTTTCCCAGCTGCAAATACTAGAGAACATTTATCACTAGAAGATTCTATAAAAGTTAAAATTCAAATTTTCCATACATTATTAGGAGAAGACTCAAAGTATTTAACTAACGAAGAAGTAGTTGAATCACAAGCATTTTTTGATATTTTAATGATGACTAATCTTAATATATTTGATGAGGGTGAGGATTTTAATTTAAATGCAACTAAGATGGAATATTTAAAGATTATAAATGATATTTATAAAAATGATAAACCACTATATGAAGAAATTAAAAATTTACCAAACAAACTAAGAATCGCTAGAGTAGGAAATGAAAATCAATTAGTAACATTTGTTAAAAAAGGAACTATCAAAGAATTTATTTTAACGAATGGGTTAGAAACCAAAATGATTGAATTTAATGTTGCTTTTGAGATGATTAAAGCCATTGAAACTGATACAAAAATTAATTTACCAGAAGATTATTATAATTTACTAGGTTTAAATACTGATTCATTTAAAGAATATTTAAAAGAATCATTTGGTAATGGATACAAAGCTCCAGGAACTCCAAAAAATTTAAAAGAAATTAAAAGAGTTATTAAAACGGTTGAATCTATGAATTTAACTTATGATAATAAAGATTTTATTTCTAAAGTTAAAAATATTTTAGATAAAGGTATATTATCAAATTACATCCATAAACAAGTGTTAAATGCTATTAAAGATTTGAAAAAACAAAATAAACATAACGATCCAAATGCGATTGTACAATGTTTTATTGATAATATTCCTATGATTTATTTTAAAGATAGAGATAGTTATGTAGTCAATGATGATTCAAATGAAAACGAAATGATTATCTTATCAGAATATTTTGTGAAGGGGGTATAATATGCAATTAGTAGATATTTTAAAATCTAAATATTCAGAAACTAATTTTATT
>CAZKRZ010000004.1:0-15774 GCA_964555325.1 uncultured Muribaculaceae bacterium | reverse complement strand
TTCTTGCAAGAGATTTATTTAAAGATATTAGACCTATAAATTCAACTATTGATATTAAATCTCAATATTCACAATATATTGAAGATTGCAAGTTTATTGCAGATTTCACAGATGAAGAAGGTAAAAAGATCGCAATATTAGCCTGTAGAATACATGATAATTCAAAGGCTAGAACTATACAAAGAAACTTTATAGCTCATGAATTAACTAATGGAGAATTATTTGATTATGATGCAGCATTTGTAGCATTCTTTGATAATATAAATTCTAATTGGAAATTATCATTAATATTTTTTGATGTTGAATTTGAAGAAAAAATAGTTTTTAATTTTAAACCTGCAAAAAGATATTCATTTTTAGTTGGACCAACTGAACCAGAAAAAACGTATTTATCACAATTATCAATGATTTATAATAATAGTGCTTATAAACCTAAACTAATTGATTTAATTAATGCATTCGGTGTTAATAAGATAACTAAAGATTTTTATAAAGATTATTTTTCGAAATTTAAAGAGTTATATGAATACCTAATTTCTAATGAAAAGTTTATATATCAAGCTAAATATTTAGGTTATTCAGAAGATAATAAAGATAAAACTATTAGTGATTTTGCTATAACATTTGCGAAAAAAACATTGGGTCAAATAGTATTTTTGTTCTTTTTGCAAAAAAAAGGTTGGCTTGGAGTTCCTATAGAGGAATCATGGGGGAATGGAGATAAAAAATATATTATTAATCAAATAATTAAATGTCAAGGCAATTATTTTGATGATTTTTTTGAACCATTATTTTATAAAGCATTAAATGTATATCGAGATAATGAATTGTTTAATAACGAAAAGATTCCTTTTTTAAACGGTGGCCTTTTTAATCCTATATTAAACTATGATTGGGAGAATACAAAGTTTGATATTCCAAATAATTATTTTCATAATAAAAAAGAAACTGGTCTAATAGATATTTTTATGCAATATAACTTTACTGTAAATGAATCAGATGGTAGAGATGAAGAAGTTGCTGTTGATCCTGAAATGTTAGGAAAAATATTTGAGTCATTACTAGATACTGAAGAACAACAAGAGAATGGTGAGTTTTATACGCCTAGAATAATCGTTAGATACATGGTACAAAAAACTTTAGCGAATAATATAGCAACCAATTGTGGAATAGATTTTGAACAAATATATAATTTTATCTTATATTCAAATGAAATTATTGATGAAAATATTTCAACTTTTGCATATGATATTGATGAATATTTGGATAATATTAAAGTTCTAGAACCATCAGTCGGTTCAGGGGCTTTTCTGTTGAGTATGTTAAATGAAATAGTTAAAGTTCGAAAAGCTTTAGATATCTATTTAAAAGTAGATAGAAGCGAATATGAATTGAAATATCATACAATTAAAAATTGTTTATATGGTGTTGATATTGAAAGTGATGCACTTGAAATTTCAAAACTTAGATTGTGGTTATCTCTTATAGTAGATGAAACAATAAAATTTGATGAGCCTCCGAAGCCACTACCTAACTTAGCATTTAATTTATGTGTGGGTGATTCGTTAGTTGATACCATTCATGGTGTAACATTTGATGAAAATTTTAAAATTGATAAGAGATACAAAAGATATAATTATTTCGCAATACTTAATGAAATCATAAAAAAGAAAAATATCTACTTTGATGAACACAATAGAGAGAATAAAAATAAATTATATTTAAGAATTAAAGATTTAGAATTACAATACATAAAGGAGTATGTTATTCAACATAATGTTGAAAAGATGACTGATGTAATTAATGATATTATAGATATTCAAAATAGTACTAAAGGAAAATATTTTTTCTGGCAATTGCAATTTTATGATGTCTTTTATCAAAAAAAAGGGTTTGATATTGTTATAGGTAACCCTCCTTATGTTGGTGAAAAAGGAAGAAAAGATTTGTTTAGACGCATTGCAGAAACAAAATTTGGAGAAAAGTATTATCAAGGGAAAATGGATTTATTTTACTTTTTCTTTCATAGAGGTATTGAATTGAGTAATGAAAAGGGGGAAATAGCTTTCATTACTACTAATTATTATCCTACTGCATTTGGTGGAAAAAAATTAAGAAAAGCATTTAAAGAATCAGTCTTCGTAAGAGAATTTTATAATTTTAATGAATTAAAGGTATTTGAATCTGCTAGAGGTCAACATAATTTGATTACATTCTTAACTAAATATAAAACTGAAGAAGTTAAATCCTATAATTACATTAATAATTTAAAAGGAAACGCAAATGATTTAATTTTAACTGATTCTTTATATAATAAGTCTAATTGTATAGAAGTATGTGTAAGTCAAGATGATTTATACGAAGGAGAAGAATACTATATTAGATTAATTGGAACTAATAATGATTTAATTGAAAACATAATACTAAATAAAATTTCAGATGAAACAAAATTAAATGGTATTGCTCATATTAAACAAGGAATCGTTTCTGGTGCTGACAAAGTTACAGATGCTCATATAGCGAAATATGGCTATCCGAAACATTGGAAAAATAATGGTATATTTATAGTTGACAATGAAGAATTGAAATTATTAAATCTTAATGATTTTGAAGTAAAGTATATAAAAAGAGTATATAAAAACTCCGAAATCAATAAATGGCTAGTTGATTATGCTAACGAACTAAATGTTATTTATTTAACAAAGACAAATGTTAATCCAAACAACATACCTAATATAATTGCTCATTTATCAAATTATAAACAATTATTATCTGCTAAAAGAGAGACTCAAATAGGTAGATTACCTTGGTATTGTTTACATTGGTCAAGAGATGAGGAGTTATTATCTAATAATTTTAAAATTGTTAATTCAAGACGTGCTAAGAAAAATATATTTGCAATTTCTAACGGTTCATATTATGAACAATCAGACTTAATGTTAACTGTTATTAAGGATGAATATTTAGATGAATATGATCCGAAATATATATTAGCATTATTAAACTCCAATATTATTTACTATTGGTTAGTAAATAAGGGTAAGAATAAGGGTGATATGCTTGAACTATATGGTAAACCTTTAGAAGAAATCCCTATAAAGAAAATTGAAAAGAAATATATGGTTCAAATAAATGAACTTGTTGATGAAATTATTAATGGACATTCGATAGAAGAAAACGAAAATAAAAATAATCATATATTATATCAAGCTTATAATTTATCTGAAGAAGAAATTAAAACAATAGAAGATATGATTTAAAAAATAAAAGGCTAACATAACAGATTTCAATTCTTAAATGTTAGCCTTTGTTTTACTTATTAAGTTCAGTTAATGCTTTAATTGCATTTCTATATTTTTCATTATTTCTAAATTTATTAATGATATCTTTTTCCTCATCAGAATATTCACCTTTACCATCATCAAATAAATCATTGATAGAACAGTCTAAATATTCACAAATTTTAATAATTCTTTCTACGGTAGGAAAATTAATACCGTTAAACCATCTAGTAGTGGTTGCAGTAGAAACATCCAAAAGTCTTGCTATATCTGCAGGCTTTATTTTTTTCATATTACAATATTTCTTTAAATTGTTTGAAAAAATATTATATAAATCACTCATTTTAACACCCTCAATTTAATTACTATATTATTATATATTAATTTGATGATTAAAACAATTATTTCTACGTTTAAAGTAGTAAAAAGTTATTGACAATAACTTTAAACGTAGTATAATATAAATATAAACTACGTTGAACGTAGTAAGGGGGTTAAAAAATGAATAATATGGATAAAGAATTTATTAAATATTTTGGAGAAGAAAAATTAAAAGAAATTGTGATAGAATCAAAACTTCAAGATATTGCGAATTATGTTTGTGAGAATTGGTTACATCTTGATAGCATTCCTATCATTATTGAGGAGATTGAAGAGGATGCAAGATTCTATGTTAATGAACTATATATTGGAATAAATAATTTATTTATTAATGACATGGATGAAATGATTTTTTCGCTTCTGCATGAGCTCGAACATTATTTTCAATGGGTATATGCTAATTCATATGATATCGAAAAAGCAAAAAGATGGAAACAATTATTAAATGAGGAATCTAATGAAGAATATGTGATAAACGAACTTGAAATTGATGCGTATGCTTTTGCTGAAATAGTAATGAGTTGTGAATTTGGAATTAATAGAAAACATAAAGATCCAGTTGTACAAATGTTAATTGAAAAATACATTTTAACTACTGATTTTATAGAAGTATAAGTGCTTGGACATAGGTGCGGAATGTCCTTTTAGTAAACTAAGTTTGTAGAGTTGAAAGGAGGATGAATGTTAGCACTATGTAATGAATTAAGACAAGCTATCAATTCATATACTTTTTCAGGAGGTAAATATGCCTGAGTATATGATTAATGGAAAAACTTATATAATTGAGAGATTATATGATTATAAAGGACCTTCAGTATTAGAAGGTGTAATAGATTATCTTATTGATTTAATGGAAGATAAGGATGAAGAAGTAAAGGAGGAGTAAAAAATGCAAATAGAATCTTATAAAGTTGGAATATATTGTAGATTATCTAGAGAAGATGGTAACGAAGAATCTCAATCAATATCAGCTCAAAAAGAAATTTTAACTGAATATGTTTCTAATCAAGGGTGGAAAATATATGATGTATATTGTGATGATGGATATAGTGGAACTAATTATGACAGGCCAGCTTTTAAAAGACTAATTAATGACATTGAATACGGAAATATTAATTTAGTTATTACTAAAGATTTGTCAAGATTAGGAAGAAACTATATTCAAACTGGTTATTATACTGAAGAATATTTTCCAGAAAATGATGTAAGATTCATTGCATTGAATGACAACTTCGATACGCTAAAAGAAGATAATGACTTTATTCCATTTAAAAACATTATTAATGAATGGTATGCAAAGGATATTTCTAAAAAAATAAGATTTACTTTAGATAATAAAGCTAAAAGTGGAGAACCTAGAAATACAGTATTTCCATTATTTGGTTATACATATAATGAAAAATATGAGAGAGTACCATGTCCGGAAACAGCTCCTATAGTGAGGTTTATTTTTGAGGAGTATTTAAAGACTGCATCAACATCTAAAGTGGCAAAAGCTTTAACTGATAAAAGGGTAAAAATACCAGCTTATTATAATGCTGTAAAATACAATTATAATAAAGAAAAAGTATTAGCTAGATCAGAAGAAGAACTTTGTAAATGGAGCACGTCTACTATTAAAGATATTTTGAAAAGAAAAGAATATTTGGGTATATACATTACAGCTCAAAGTAAATCTAAAAATTTTAAATTAAAAAAGAGATATAAAAATCAGGATAAATATGAATTTGAAGGTAAGTACGAAGCTATAATAACAGAAGAACAGTTTAATATGGCTCAAAAACTAATGAAAAGAAGTCGTAGTGGTGATATTCCTTATGAAGAAAACATTTATAAAGGAATATTATTATGTGCTGATTGCGGTAAACCATTAAGATTTCAAAGGAGAACCGATCGAAAAGGCTCAATGTATTATAGATATTATTGTGAAAATAAAAATTGTGATTATTTTAATAATATTCAGCAAAGAGAATTAAATGATATTATTAAATATGAATTAGTTCGCTTAAAAGAAGCTATCTTAAATAATAAAAAACTCTTTATTGAAATGATAAAAAATAAAGATAATACAGTTAAGTTTACTTCCTTAGAAAATAATATTGACGTAAGCAGTTATATAAAAAGAAATAACGAAATTGATAATTATATTAAAAAGTTATTTGAAGCATATACAGATGGCAAAGTGCCAGAATCTACGTATGATATGATGATGGAAAAATATACTAAGGAAAAGAGATTATTAGAAACACAAATACGTGAATTAACTATAGAAGAAAAAAAGAATATGGTTACACGAGATTATAATAATGAAGCAAAAATGTTGGTAGAAGCTCTAGAAAAAATAGATGATGAACATTTATTAACATCTCAATTTTTACTAGAAGTAATTAAATCAATACAAGTAAAAAATTTAGATGATGTAAAATTTTCAAGGGCTAAAAAGAAAATAATCATTACTTATCAATATGTAAATGATGAAATCAAGGAGTATTTAGAAAATGAAAAATGTAGTTGCAATATATGCTAGATTATCTAGAGAAGATGAAGATAAAATTGATGGCTCAAAAGATAGTAGAAGTATAGAAAATCAGATAAGTATTTTGTCAGAATTTGCTTTAAAAAATGATATGGAAATCTACAAAGTATATTATGATGATGGTATAAGTGGTTCAACTATCAATAGACCTGGTTTTAATAATCTTCTTAAAGATATGGAATTGAAAAGGTTTAATACAATACTGGTTAAAGATCTATCACGTTTAGGGAGAAATTTGCATCAAGTTGGTAGTTTAATTGATGATTTATTTCCAAAAAAACAAGTTAGGTGTATTGCATTAAATGACAATTACGATTCACTAACATATGATGGAGAGGAATCAATAACTTTAAGAATATTTTTAAACTCATATTATTTAAAGGATTTTAAGAAAAAGATTAATCGTTCTATTAAATATAGAGCTAATCATAAGCATATGATAACTAATCCTAAATATGGATATGTAAAAAAAGATGGAACAGCCGTAATTGAGCCGTATTCTGCAGGAATTGTTAAAAGAATTTTTGAAATGGCATTAAATAAAATGTCTACTAGTGATATAGCCAAAGTTTTAAATGATGAAGGTGTATTAACAAGAGCTGTATACTATAAAAATGTATTAAAGCTTCCTTCAAATCATACTAGTTTAGCAGAAAAATGGACAAGTGCATTTATTAGAGAAATATTAAAAGATTGTGAGTATTGTGGCCATTCAATTAATTGTAGTCATTCTAAAAATATGGATCCAATTATTATTAAAAACACACATGAAGCAATAATCGATGAAGCTCTATTCAATGAAGTACAAGATATAATAAAAGTAAGACCAAAAGTAGTTATGGAAAAACCAGATAATATTAATAATTTACTAAGGCATGAAGCAACTGGAAAATATTTTAGACTTATGTATAAAGATAGACGAATACCTAAGTATTCATGTAGGGGTGAAGGAATAAATATTGACATAAATGAACTTCATTCTATTATATATGAAGATATTAAAGATGTAATCTTAAAAGGCGAAAAATATCTTGAAAAGATAAAAAGTAGAATATTAAAAGATATTGGTGATGTTGATGAGCTAAATAAAATTTTAAAAGATTTGAACTTAGAGTATTCTAAACTGTTAGAGAAATATTTTTCTAATTTAGTAAGCGAAAGTGTATTTAAAAATAAAAGTGAATTGCTGTCAAAAAAGATTAATGATACTGAAAATAAATTGAAGAAAACTTTAACCCTAGATTCGAAAATTGAAATTTTAACAAATAAATTTAATAGTTTTATAAAAAATACTATATTAGATGATTCTGATAAAATAAATATAATTAAACAGGTTGTTTCCAAAGTGAAAATATCAAAAGTTAATAACAATATAAAATTAAAGATTAGATATAAATTTGAAGGATAGGGTATAAATTCTATCCTTTTTATCAGTAAAAAAGAAATCAAAATATGGTATACTAAATATATATGAGTAGAGGAGTGATTTGAATGTCTAAGAAAACATCTAAAACGGAAATTATTGATCCATTTTTCTTGAAAAAGCCAGACGAGGCTACAATTGCAAAAATTGATACATTTAAAAAATACTTTGGGATTTATTTTAGATTGATTGACAAAATAAAAAATAATCCTAAAAATAATGCAGGTAATCGAAGAATTAAATATATTGATTTATTTTCTGATCCTGGATTATTTTCCTTTGACAACCAAGCTGTTATGTCTACTCCTTTAGAAATAGTTAATAATGTAATCGATAATGCTTATGAAGAAATTTCTTTCTATTTTAACGATTATAATTATAAACATATCGAGATATTAAAAGAAAACATAGATTCTATTCAAAATGAAAAAAATAAAAAAATAGATGTTCATTATATAAACAAAGATGCTAAAACTATAGATTTGACAAATATTATAAATAATAATGATATTACTATCTCATTAATTGATTCATATAGTTATTTATGCTTAGATAAGAATACAATTAATAAATTAAGCAATAACTATTATTCTGACATTGTGTGTTATTTTAGGGTGGTGAATATTCTTGAGCATATAGGCAATGAAAATGAAAAGTTAAATCATATAAATATTTTAGGTTCTGAAGAAAAATATAATAATTTATATGCTATGAAAAAAAACAGTAAATATCAACATGAGCGTATAAATTATTTATTAAAGTCTTGGATTGATAATATTAATGAAAATGTAAAACCAAAATATTTTTTACCAATTTTTATACAGTTTTCAGGTAGATGCAGCAAGATTGAGAGTGTAGTATTTATAATTTCTAAAAATAAATTAGGATTGAATAGGGTTAAAAGTATGCTGAGAGATTTTGAAGTAGCTGATGGCAAATACTATTTTTATATAGGTTCTAACATCAATACTAATAAATTGTTTGATAATGATCTTGAAATTATAAAAAATCATATTCCAACTAACAATTTTATTTCACTTAATGAATTAATAGATAGAATTGATGATACATTTATTAATAAATACGGTTATATATCTTCCTATTCAGATAAATATATTAAAGAAAAAATGAAACTATTGGAAAGTGAGAATATTCTCGAATTTGTATATAGCGGAAATGGTAAAAGAAGAAGAAATACATACGGCGATAACACTAAGTTTAGATTGATTGAAGGTGATGCACTTGAAAAAAATAATTAGAAAATCATTGTTATATAAAACTGGTGTTGAATATGGAGATTATACAATTAATCATGTTTTGGGATGTTTTCATGGTTGTTTGTTTCCTTGTTATGCATTTAATTTAAAAAAAAGATTTGGGAATGTAAAAACTTACGATGAATGGCTTGAACCTAAATTAGTATCTAATGCTATTGAAATTTTAGATAAAGAAATTCCTAAATTTAAAAAATATATCAAATCTGTTCAACTATCTTTTACAACCGATCCATTTATGATGGGATATTCAGAGGTATCTCAGTTGTCACTTGATATCATAAAAAGATTAAATAACGACAATATAAAAGTAACAACATTAACTAAAGGAATTATACCTGACGAAGCTTTATCAACAGAAAAATATAATGAGTATGGCATTACTATAATTTCATTAAATGAGGAGTTTAGATTAAAATATGAGCCTAATACATCATCATATAAAAATAGAATTGAATCTCTGAAGAAAATGCATGATGCTGGTTTTAAAACTTGGGTTAGCATTGAACCTTATCCAACTCCAAATATAATCAATCAAAATTTGTTAGATATATTAAATGAAATAAGTTTTGTTGATTATATTGTTTTTGGTAGATGGCATTATAATAAAAATGTTTCGGCATTTAAAGAACATAAAAATTATTATAACGAATGCAGTGACATTGTTATAGATTTTTGTACTAGTAGAAATATTAAATATCATATAAAAGATGGTACAAAAACCAACTAGATAAACATCGTTAATTTGATGTTTTTTTGTGCACGGTAATGAAGTAAAACAGGATATACAAGTTTTTCTAAGTATTGTATTACATTGCATATGAAAAAAGATAATATGGATCTCATTTCAATAGTGTTTGGATATGATAAACCTACAACAAGGAATATAGAGGCTTTAGAACTTTTAAGATGGGGTTTTGCAAATTATAAAATAGATAAAATATTAGAAAAAAATAAAGAAATAACTTCTTTTAATCATATTTTATATAAAGATAAAATAAATATAGTTTTAAATGATGATTTATATTATTTAACTAAAAAAAATATTAATATAAAATATAAAATTAATTATGATTATAAAATAGAAAATAATAATTGTATTGGTAATGCATTTGTTTATATAGATGATGATTTAATTGGAAAAGTTAATTTAAAATCATTAAATAAAATAGAAAAAAGAAGCTTCATTGATTTATGGATTACTATATTTAAAAAAATAATTGTTTAAACTTAAAAATAAATATTGTAAAATATATATAAGTGAGGTCTTATATATGTTTAATTTGAAGGTAGAAGGAAATTATATTTATAATAATGATAAACCAATATTTATTTTAGGAGATACAGCTTGGCTATTATTACATAAATTAGATTTATGTGAAATAAAAAGATATTTTAAAAATAGAAAAAGCATAGGTTTTAATTATATTCAATTTATATTAGTCCATGATTTATCAGATGAAAAAGTAAAATATGATAATGATTTTTGGATTAAAGCAAAACAAACTATAGAAATGGCATTAAAATATGATTTAATAGTAGGTTTATTACCTTTTTGGGGTTCTAATATAAAAAATGGTAAAATTAATAAAAGTAATATTAATGATTATGCGTATTTTCTAAGTGATTATTTTAAAGATTATTCTAATATTATTTGGGTTTTAGGTGGAGATATAAAAGGTGATAGAGACTTTGAAACATTTAATATTTTAGGTAATATTTTACATGAGAATACAAATAATTTAATTACATTTCATCCTTTTGGTAGAACAGGTTCATATTTATGGTTTAATGATTGTAATTGGTTAAGTTTTAATATGTTTCAATCAGGACACAGAAGATATGATCAACTAGATGTTAAATATAAAGATGATAATGATGAGGCATCATTTGGTGAGGATTGTTATAAGTATGTTTTAAAAGCTAAAACATATAATAATGTTAAACCTATTTTAGATGGTGAACCATCATATGAGGGTATAGTTCAAGGTCTACATGATGATAAAGAACCATACTGGGAGGCAAGACATATAAGAAGATATGCTTATTGGAGTGTGTTTGCTGGTGCGTGTGGTTTTATTTATGGAAATAATGCTATTATACAATTTTATAATTATGAAACTAAAGGTATTTATGGAGTTAGAGAATCATGGTATGAAGCATTAAGTTCTCCTGGCAGTGTACAGTTAAGGTATTTAAAAGAATTAATTGAAAGTTTTGATTATATTAATGGTATATCAAATAATTCTTTGATTATGAATAATAAAATAGATCATCATAAGAGTTTGGCATTTGCTGGTGATGATTATATATTAATATATAGTTATAAAGGTGATAAATTAAAGATTGATTTATCTAAATATAAAAAATTAAAACTTGATTTATTTATAATGAATCCTGAAAATAATTCATTAGTTTATTATGATACTATATATAATAAAGATATATACGAATTTAGACCAACTAAAAGAAGAGAGTTATCAAATGACTGGGTTTTAATTTTTAAAAAATCAGTTTAAATTGACAATGAAAATAAGATAGTTTATAATCATCATTATTAAAAATATGATTTAGAGGTTATTATGGAAAAATATCAAGAAATAGAAAGAACAATAATTAAAACATATCGTGCTCATTTATGGGCACCATTTGTTAAAGCATTAAAAGAATATAAATTATTAACACCAAATGATAGAGTATGTGTATGTATTTCTGGTGGTAAGGATTCAATGCTTCTTGCAAAATTATTTCAGGAATTAAAAAGACATTCTGATTTTGAATTTGAAGTAAAATATTTAGTTATGAATCCTGGATATAATGAGGTTAATTTAGAATTAATTAAAAGCAATTTAAAATTAATGAATATTGATGCAGTAATAATGAATACTGATATATTTGAAATAGCTAATGCCCAAATAAAAAATCCTTGTTATTTATGCGCTAAAATGCGTAGAGGAGCATTATATAAACTTGCAAAGGATTTAAATTGCAATAAAATTGCTTTAGGTCATCATTTTGATGATGTTATTGAAACTACTTTAATGAATATGCTAAATAGTGGTTCATTTCAAACGATGTTACCTAAATTACATTCAGAAAATTATGAGGGCATGGAACTTATTAGACCAATGTATTATATAAGAGAAAAAGATATTATACGTTGGAGTAATTATAACGAATTAAAATTTTTAAATTGTGCATGTAGATTTACTGAAAATATAGATATAACAAAAACTAAAACTAGTTCTAAAAGATATGATACAAAAATATTAATTAAAGATTTATTAAAATATAATCCTCTAGTTGAAAAAAATATTTTTAAAAGTGCTTGTAATGTTAATTTGAATAAAGTATTAGGATATAAAAAAGATAATGAAAATATATCTTTTTTAGATAATTATGATAATGCTGATAAATAATAAAGACATTTTATAAAAAATAATGTATAATGAAAGTAGGAGGAATCAATAATGAAAAAAATATTTCTAGTTTTATGTTTTTTAGTAGGACTTTTATCTTTAAGTAGTTGTGATGTCTCAACAAACATATCATATGTTGATGAAAATGGTGAAACACAAACTTTAAAGGTGACTGCAACAGATGATCAAGAAGTTGTAAAAAAAGTAGTAGATTATGCTATAAATGCTAATTATGAAGACCTAAATAATTACACATTTAATGTTGATGCTAATTTTAATGCTATTTTTAATAAAGAATTTATAGCATCAGTTCCAAACCAAAAAATTGGTGATTTAAATGGTTCATTTAAACTAGATTTAAATGCAGATTTATCAAATGGGTTAGATGCATCACTAGACTTTAATATGTCTTTAGGAGAATCTAATAATATGCGTTTAAATGCAGGATGTATCTATAATGGTTTATTAAATGAAATAAATGATGAAAGTTATTTATATGTTAAAGGATTATATTATGAAAAATCTATTTCTAATGAAGAAACTAAGACAATAAAAAATGCATATAAATTTAAACCTATTATTAATGATTTTATTCCTGAAGATAATAATGAAACAACATCAATAAAGGATTTAATAGATTTAAATGAATTAATTAGAAAAGTTAATCCTGAATTTATTGTTTCTAAGGTTACAAGTGGAACTATATATTTAGAAGCAACAATTTCATTAAAAGATTTATTAAACAATTTAGATGAAGTTAATAGTGAAGAAATTATTTATTTTACATATTTATTAGGCTCAGCTGATATAAAATTAACATTTAGCTATGGACTTGAGGCTAAAACTGGTAGATTTAAAACATTTAGTTTTTCTTATGTTGATGAGGCTTTAATTAATAATTTAATAGCTAATTCACTTCATTTATCAAATGTTAATGTATTAGATAAAATTGAAATGAATTTAGAAGTTTTATTAGAAACTAATAATGCTAAAATTAAGAAACTTTCGGATGAGGAAAAAGCTAAATATAGTATTTCAAATGATATTTTAATGTGAAAAATAAATAATCTGTAATTTATTTATATTTTATTCCTAGTTTTAAATACTAGGAATATTTTTTTAAAAAAATTAACATGAAAATATTATACTTCAAAAAAACAAAAAGAAGAACTTTATGGACTGTTTGTGGTATAGCATTTAGACCATATTAAATTCGTTTTTTAAACTTGAAATATAAAATGAGAAAACTTAAATACTAATAAAAAAATGATTGACTTCAAACAATTTTAATATTATAATTAAAAACTGTTTGAAAGGATGATTTATGTGGCAGATATAGGCTTAGAAATCAAAAATTTAAATAATATTATTCATAGGCATTTTACTAATTTAAAGACAACTAAATTATTAAATGAATTAACAAGAAGTAATGGTTATATTATAATTTATTTAGTTGAACATAATGGTGAAATTATAACTCAAAAGGATATTGAAAAAGTTTTAGGAATAACAAGATCTACTGCATCAATCGTACTATCAAATATGGAGAAAAATGATCTTATAACAAGAAAAATAATGATTAATGATTCTAGGTGCAAAAGTATTCACCTAACTGATTCAGGGAAAAAATTATATGAAGCAATGCAAATCGAAAAACAAACATTAGAAAAAAAATTAAAAAAAGGTTTTAGTAATGAAGAATTAATTATTTTTTTAGATTTTGTTAAAAGATTTAAAGAAAATTTAAGGGAGGATAAATAAATGATAAAAGTATTAGCTAGAAGTATAAGAGAATATAAAAAACCATCGATTTTAACACCGGTATTTGTTTCTTTAGAAGTAATTATGGAATGTTTAATTCCTTTATTAATGTCATACATATTAGGTAGAGCTCAAGAAGCAAATCCTGATACAACTTTAATAATTATTTTAAGTTTAGTAATAGTAGTTTTAGGATTTTTTTCATTAACATTTGGAGTTTTATCTGGCAAATATTGTGCAATAGCTTCAGCTGGATTTGCTAAAAATTTAAGAAGAGATTTATTTTTTAAATCTCAAGAATTTTCATTTGAAAATATTGATAAATTCTCATCTGCTTCACTTGTAACGCGTATGACTACAGATATATCTAATATTCAAATGGCATATGGTATGATTATAAGAATTGCGGTAAGAGTTCCTTTAATGATGATTTTTTCTGTAACATTGACATTTATTATGTCAGTAAAAATAGGATTAATATATTTATGTATTGTTCCAATTTTAGGATTATTATTATTCTTAATTATTAAATTTGCTATGCCAATATTTGATAGAGTATTTCATAAATATGATGCATTAAATGAATCAGTAGAAGAAAATATTAAAGGTATTAGAGTAGTTAAAACATATGTTAGAGAAGATTATGAAAAAAATAAGTTTGCAAAATCTGCAGAAGATGTGAGAAGAGATTTTGTTAAAGCTGAAAGAATTGTTGCTTGGAATCAACCATCAATGGTATTTTTCATGTATTTATCACTTACTATAGTATCTATATTTAGTGCATATTTAATTGTCACTACAAATAAAACAGAATTAGGTATAGAAAATGTATCTGCTATTATAACTTATGGTACACAAATATTATCTAGTTTAATGATGTTATCAATGATATTTGTTATGTTATCATTATCTATTTCTTCTATGCGTAGAGCTGTAGAGGTATTAAGTGAAGAAAGTTCAATTAAAAATCCTATTAATCCTGTTTATGAACTTGAAAATGGTAGTATAGAATTTGATAATGTATCATTTAAATATAGTTTAGAAGCAGAAAAATTCGCTTTAGCTGATGTTAATATTAAAATAAATTCAGGTGAAACTATCGGTATAATAGGTGGGACAGGTTCATCTAAAACAACTTTTGTTAATTTATTATCAAGATTATATGATGTAACAGTTGGAGAAGTAAAAGTTTCAGGTAAAAATGTTAAAGATTATGATTTAAAAACTTTAAGAGATAATGTTGCGGTTGTATTACAAAAGAATGTTTTATTTTCTGGTACTATAATTGAAAATCTTAGATGGGGTAATGAATTTGCAACTTTAGATGAAATAAAAGAAGCATGTAAGCTAGCTTGTGCAGATGAATTTGTAGAACAATTTCCTGAGAAATATGAAACATATATTGAACAAGGTGGTATGAATGTTTCTGGTGGTCAAAAACAAAGATTATGTATTGCTAGAGCTTTATTGAAAAAACCTAAAATATTAATATTAGATGATTCTACAAGTGCTGTTGATACTAAAACTGATGCATTAATTAGAAAATCATTTAAGGAATATATTCCTAATACAACTAAAATAATTATAGCTCAAAGAATTTCATCTATAGAGGATGCTGATAAAATAATAGTACTTGATGGTGGAAAAATTAATGATGTTGGTACTCATGAACAATTATTAAAGACTAATGCTATATATC
>CAZKRZ010000003.1:4773-24926 GCA_964555325.1 uncultured Muribaculaceae bacterium | reverse complement strand
AAACCGTCCCTGCACCCAAAGAAAAATTTGGCGCTTTTATTCATGCAAAATAAAATTATCCTGCATTGTCGTGGGGGGAA
Organism: uncultured Muribaculaceae bacterium; assembly: GCA_964555325.1. GTDB lineage: Bacteria > Bacteroidota > Bacteroidia > Bacteroidales > UBA932 > Cryptobacteroides. The sequence goes on along the minus strand of CAZKRZ010000003.1, from coordinate 24,846 downwards.
GACATGCGGTGTTATGGGCGAGGTCTGAAAAAAGATACGCTTTTAGGTCTAATGTCGTTGAGACATAGAGGATTTGTGAGATTTTTTTATAATTGTAAAGGGATATTTATCATCTGAATTATGAAACGGAACAAGATTGCAGTGATCTCGATGATTATGGCGGCAGCACTTGCCGCGTGCACCAAGGATAAGGCTCCATCCGTGCAGGAACCGGTATTCGATGATGCTGACTGGCATGCCATAGGCGAAATCAACGAGTTGGCATTCGACTTGTGTGATGATATGCTGTCCCGTGGGCATGACGCATCGTTTGTGTTCTCCCCGGCAAGCCTCGCAATGGCATTGGGAATGGAGGCCAATGCAAATAATACACAGGTAGTTCTGGATATGCTTGGCCAAGAATCGTTGCCGCAGACCAACGCCCTGCTTGGCAAGATTATAGATAAGTACAATCTCAAATCCGAGGGTATAACCAAATCGGTCGCCAATGCGGTATTCAGCAATTCTGCCGTATCTGAGACTCCGGAAAATGCAGAAGTGGCGTGGCGCGAATACTTTTCTTCAGACATTTTCCTGTGCGATTTTACTAAGAGCAAGGAAGTTTCCGACAAGATAGTTTCCTGGATTGCGGACAATACTGACGGAATGCTCGCGCCGGAAAGCGTAAGCGTGGAGCCTGCTTACAAGAGGATACTGGTGAATGCGGCATTCTTTAACGGCAAGTGGGCGTCGGCGTTCGAACCGGAAAACACACATGATGCTGTGTTTGTGCGGAAAGACGGTACTAAGGCAGATGTCCGTATGATGCAGCAGGAGCATAACAGTTTATACTTCGAGTCGGACGGCTGCAAGGCTGTTGTCCTGCCGTATGGCGATGGCAGTTATGAGATGACTGTCGTGCTGGCAGGCAATGACGGGATTGACGATGATATGTGGAGACGCATTTCCGCAGGCATGAATCCCCGTTGCGTGACACTCTCAATGCCGAAGTTCAGTGCGAAATACGATGGCTCGTACATCTGTGAGGATGACTTGAAAGATGTGGACATCAGGCATATAGCTAATATCGAAGTGGATGAGTCGGGGACTCGTGCAGCAGCATCTACCGTTGTCGTGGATGTGATGGTAAAGTATCCGGAGGCCGAATTTACGGCAGACCGTCCTTTCTATTATCTGATAACGGACAGAGCCACAGGGCTGATTCTTTTCATGGGATACTACAACGGGTAGCGCTTGGCGCAAAGGAACTCTCTCTCTAAAATTCGTCATAACTCATTTTGGAGAACGATTTTAAACTACTTCTTAACATTTTTGTGCTATTTTTGTAGTTTGTGGAGTTTTAGGCTCCGTCCGTGGTGGTCGGGGCGGCTCCGAAGATATGAAAGTGACGAGATTATGACTTCAAAAGAGATACGCCAGCAGTTCCTCGATTTCTTTGCAAGCAAGGGACACACCGTAGTGCCGAGTGCACCGATGGTGGTTAAGAACGATCCGACGCTGATGTTTACCAACGCCGGCATGAACCAGTTCAAGGATATATTCCTCGGCAATGCCGAGCGTAAGTACAATAGGGCGACCGACTCCCAGAAATGCCTCCGCGTGAGCGGCAAGCACAACGACCTGGAAGAGGTAGGGCACGATACCTATCATCACACCATGTTTGAAATGCTTGGCAACTGGAGTTTCGGTGACTATTTCAAGACGGAAGCCATCGACTGGGCATGGGAACTCCTTACGGATGTGTACAAAATCGACAAGTCGCTCCTCTATGCCACTGTTTTTGAGGGCTCTGCGGAAGACGGCACCACCCTTGACGAGGAAGCCAAGGCTGCGTGGCTCAAGCACCTCCCCGAGGACCATATCCTCCTCGGCAACAAGCACGACAATTTCTGGGAAATGGGAGACACGGGCCCCTGCGGTCCCTGCTCCGAAATCCATATCGACATCCGCACTCCGGAGGAGAAAGCCGACGGCGTGCCTGCACGCGAACTGGTCAATCACGACCATCCCCATGTCATCGAGATATGGAATATCGTGTTTATGCAGTACATGCGCATGGCAGACGGTCATCTGGAGAATCTTCCTGCAAGGAATATCGACACCGGTATGGGATTTGAGCGTCTCTGCGCCGTGCTGCAGGGCAAGAACAGCAACTATGACACTGATGTCTTCAGCGGCATGATAGCCCGTATCGGAGAACTCAGCGGTCATGTCTACGGCGAGAGCGAGGATGCAGATGTCGCCATGCGCGTCATTGCAGACCACATCCGCGCCATCAGTTTCAGTATTGCGGACGGACAGTTGCCCGGCAATGTCAAGGCCGGATATGTCATCCGCCGCATCCTGCGCCGTGCTGTCCGTTACGGCTATACCTTCCTCGGGTTCAACGAGCCGTTCCTCTGCCGCCTCGTCCCCCAGCTCGTCAGCGACATGGGCGACGCCTATCCCGAACTCAAGCACCAGCAGAAACTCATAGAGAATGTCATCCGCGAGGAGGAGAATGCGTTCCTGCGCACTCTCGAGCGCGGTATCAAACTGATGGACGACTGCATGGCAGCCGCATCCGCCACAAAACTCATCGCAGGTGCGGACGCATTCAAACTCTACGACACATTCGGTTTCCCTCTCGACCTGATAGAGCTCATCGCTACAGAGCATGGCTACAAGGTTGATTTGGAGGGATTTGACGCTGAATTGCAGAAGCAGAAGGAGCGTGCCCGCAATGCTACCTCCAACGAATTCGGTGACTGGGTAGAATACGGCAGCGGAGTGTCTGAATTCGTCGGCTACGACAATACCTCCGTCCAGGGCGCACACCTGCTCAGGCAGCGTACCGTGGTGCAGAAAAAGAAAGAAATGCTCCAGTTCGTCTTTGACCGTACTCCTTTCTATGGAGAGATGGGCGGCGAGGTAGGAGATACCGGTTATATAGTATCCGCCGACGGCGAAAAGATAAAGATTCTCGACACTATCAGGGACAACGGACTGACCGTCCATATCGCGGAACGTCTGCCCGAAAATTGTGAGGGTGAGTTTGAACTCGTTGTGGATGAGCACCGTAGGGACAAGATTGCCAGCAATCATACCGCCACCCACTTGCTGGATGCGGCCCTGCGCACGGTCCTCGGCACTCATGTGGAGCAGAAAGGCTCGTTTGTGTGCGACAAGTATCTGCGCTTTGACTTCTCTCATTTCGAGAAACTCACCGACGCGCAGATCCGTGAGGTCGAGCACCTGGTCAATGCTGCCATTCGTGCCAACAGCCCTCTCGAGGAGAAGCGTGACGCCACTATGGAAGAGGCCAATGCCATGGGCGCAATCGCCCTCTTCGGTGAGAAATACGGGGACAAGGTGCGTGTCGTCAAGTTCGGCAAGAGCGTCGAACTCTGCGGCGGATGCCATGCGTCAGCGACCGGCAACATCGGATATTTCCAGATATTGAGCGAATCCGCAATCGCTGCCGGAGTACGCCGTATAGAGGCTGTGACCGGAGAAGAGGCGGAAATATATTCGGAGACAGTACAGGAGACCCTCAGGACCGCAAGGTCATTCTTCAACAATGTCCCCGACCTCGCCGGTGCCATACGCAAACTCGTCTCCGAGAATGCGGACCTGAAAAAGCAGGCCGAGGAATTTGCCAGGCGTAAGGCTGCCGACCTCGCTGCGGAACTTTCCGTCAGGGCAAAGGAGGTCGACGGTATCAAACTCATAGTGCTGAGGAGTTCCGCGAGCGAGAATTTTGATCCTGCCATGTTGAGAGAGGCTGCCATTCTCCTGCAGAAAGAGCTGCAGAATACCGCATTGGCCGCCGCATCCGAATCAGACGGCAAGCCCCAGCTCCTGCTCATGTATTCGCCCGATCTCGTGGCGAAGGGCAAGAATGCCGGTGCGGATATTCGTGAGGCCGCCAAGTTCATACAGGGCGGCGGTGGCGGACAGCCCGGACTCGCTACTGCCGGAGGCCGTAATGCCGACGGTGTGGGCGAGGCTCTTGAAAAACTCATCGAACTCGCTACAAGATAAAGTTCTGCTTTGAAAAGGCTCGACCGATTCATATTGTCATCATTTATAGGACCGTTTGTCGCGATCCTATTTGTGGTGATATTCATTCTGATGATGCAGTTCCTGTGGCTCTATATCGACGAACTTGTCGGTAAGGGCTTGGAATTGAGCATTATCGCTGAGTTCCTGCTGTGGGGATGTTGTACGGTGTTGCCTCTGGCCCTGCCGTTGTCCACTCTGCTCGCTTCCATGATGGTCATGGGGCAGTTGTCGGAGAACAACGAGATGATAGCCATGAAGGCCTCCGGCGTATCGCTCTCCCGTGTGATGGCGCCTCTGATTATAGCCAGCGCCGCCATCAGCGTCGGTGCGTTCTATGCCTCCAACAATCTGGTGCCGTATTCGTACAACAAGATCTACATGTTGCGCGATGATATAGGCAAGACCAAGTCGGAGATCAAGATTCCGGCAGGTACTTTCTATGACGGTATAGACGGCTATATCCTCAGGGTGGAAGAGACGGACGAACACACAGGCATCATGCGTGATGTCATGGTCTACGACCATTCGCAGAACAAGGGCAATGTTGCTCTTACCCTGGCGGACTCTGCGAGCATCAAGATGTCCCGCAGCAAGGATTATCTGACATTCACCCTGTATAGCGGCGTCAACTACCAGGAGAGCAATCAGATGAAATATCGGGATACGACCCTGCAGTTGCAGAAGGTTGATTTTTCCCGTCAGCAGCTGATAGTCCCTCTGGAGAATTACGCATTCCAGAAGACCAAGGACGACCGTTTCGCCGGGCAGACCAAGGCGATGAATATCAGCCAACTGACCAATCAGAGGGATTCGCTCTCCGAGGTGGAGAAAAAGACCCATGACGAACATTTCCGCAAGGTGGTCACCGATGCGAGTCTCACCAAGCACAGGCAGCTCGATACGGCATTCCTTGCCAAGGGGCTGGACAATTTCCAGTCGGACAAGTTCATGACTTGGGAAAATCGTCGCGACGAACAGCATGCCTATGAGAGGGCGGCGTCCCGCGCCAAGCAGATGATAGGGGAGATGGACAATTTCAGCCGTGAGGCGTACGAATACACATTCTACCTAAGACGCTCGCGCCTGGAGATACTCAAGAAATATGCGGGTGCGCTCGCGTGCTTCATCATGTTCTTTATAGGAGCTCCGCTCGGTGCTCTTATACGCAAGGGCGGTCTCGGCGTGCCGGCAATCATTTCGGTGCTGTTCTTTGTGCTATATTGGGTCGTGGACATCACCGGTACCAAACTTGCCAAGGACGGTGCCATCAGCCCTATGAGCGGAGCATTCATATCGGCCTATGTGCTCGGCCCCATAGGGGCGTTCCTGACATACAAGGCCATCAATGATGCGTCTTTGTTCTCCAATGACACGCTGGCATCGCGCCTGCGCAAGATAAAGAGTAAGATAATGAGCATATTCAAAAAGACACGTATTGTATATATGGGTACACCGGAGTTTGCCGTCGCTCCGCTCGAACGCCTGATAAATGACGGCTATAATGTAGTCGGCGTGGTGACCGTGGCGGACAAGCCCAGCGGCCGCGGGCTCAAAGTTAATGAGAGTGCGGTCAAGAAATTCGCTGTCGCGCACGGCATACCGGTACTCCAGCCGGTCAAACTCAAGGACCCTGAATTCCTGCGCCAGTTAGCTGGTTTCAAGGCTGATATGTTTGTCGTCGTAGCGTTCCGCATGTTGCCCGAAGAGGTTTGGAACATGCCTCGGCTCGGCACATTCAACCTGCACGCCGCACTTCTGCCCCAGTATCGCGGAGCTGCTCCTATCAACTGGGCTGTCATCAACGGCGAGCGCATGACAGGTGTCACCACATTCATGATAGACAAGGATATAGATACCGGAGGTATCATTCTCCGCCAAGAATACAGGATTCCCGAAGGGGCTACTGCAGGAGATGTGCACGATGCTCTGATGGGTATAGGTGCCGGTCTGGTGGCGGAGACGGTCGAGGGTATAATCGAGGGCAATGTGGAGACCCGCGTGCAGCGTAGTTTTATCCAGGGCGCGGAAGAACTCAAGCCCGCTCCGAAACTCACCCGTGAGCTGTGCCATATCGACTGGAACGACACTACCGTGAATATATGCAACCTCATCAGAGGTCTGAGCCCCTACCCGGCAGCATATACCGAGATATATCATGAGGGCGAGAAACCCCTGCAGCTCAAGATATTCTCCGCGTCGGCGCATGTGCCGTCGGATGCCGGTGCTCCCGGTGAGATCATAAGTGACGGCAAGTCCCTGCTGGCGGTACGTACAAGCGATGGCGCAGTGCGTATAGACGAACTCCAGCTCTCCGGCAAGAAGCGTATGGCGGTCAAGGAGTTCCTGCTCGGATTCCGTGATCCGCAGACTTGGAAGACCACTCCCGGCACGAGCAAAGAAGAGAAAAACAAATTGACGAAAATATGAGACATAGCTCCATTTCCGCAGCGGCGGTTGCCGCAATTGCACTAATGACAGCCTGTACAATGGAAAATCCCCTGTTGAAAGAATCTTCGCTCCCTTATGGAGCACCTTGTTTTGACAAAATCCGCACTGAGCACTACCTTCCTGCGTTCAAGCAGAGCATCAAAGAGGGCAAGGCGGAAATAGATGCCATAGCCGATAATCCCGACGCCCCGACATTTGCCAATACGATAGAGGCTCTCGAATTTGCCGGCAGCGCCTATGCGAGGGTCGCAGGCATATTCTACAATGTCATGGAGGCTGACAACAGCCCGGAGATGGAGGCGATAGCAGAGGAAGTCGCTCCTCTCGACAATGAGTATTCGATGTATATATCGCTCAATGACAAACTGTTCCAACGTGTCAAAGCGGTATATGACCAGCGTGCCGGACTCGGTCTGGCAGAGGATCAGATGCGTCTGCTCGAGAAGACCTACAAGTCTTTTGCCCGCAACGGAGCCAATCTCTCGCCCGAGGACAAAGAGACATTCAGCAAAGTGTCCGAGGAACTCTCTCTCGCCACACTCGAGTTTTCCAGGAATGCTCTTGCTGCCACCAACGCCTTCTCTCTCAATGTGACAGACGAATCGAGGGTCGCTGACCTGCCTGATTTCGTCAAGGCAGCGGCTGCGGAGACCGCCAAGGAGGCAGGACAGAGCGGCTGGACATTTACACTCAGCGCGCCGAGTTACAGGCCGTTCATGCAGTTCAGCGGTGACCGTGATCTCAAGGAGCAGCTCTGGAGGGCGTACAATTCCCGTGCTCTCGGCGGTGATTCTGACAACTCCGAGATTGTCAAGAAGATAGTCGGTCTGAGGCTTCGCAAGGCACAGTTGCTCGGCTACAAGACATTCGCAGACTATCAGCTGGAGGACAAAATGGCCAAAGATGTCCCTACGGTGGAGTCATTCCTCAAGCAGCTCCTCGAGCCTGCCCTGCCTGCCGCCAAGAGGGAAGTCGCTGAGGTTACGGCATTCGCCCGTGCCAACGGGTTTGAAGATAAGGAGTTGCAGCCGTGGGATTTCAGTTATTGGTCCGAGAAATACAAGGATTCCCTGTATTCGCTCAATGACGGAATGCTCAAGCCGTATTTCCGTCTCGATTCCTGCATCAATGCGGTATTTGGGCTCGCCAATACCCTCTATGGTATCAGTTTTAGCGAGCGTACGGACATTCCCGGGTATCACCCCGATGTCAAGGTATATGATGTCAAGGACGCCGACGGTAGCCATCTGGCATTGTTCTATGCTGATTTCTATCCCCGTCCGAGCAAGAGGGCAGGCGCGTGGATGACCGAGTTCCGCGGACAGAGCATAGAGAATGGAGTGGAGCGCAGGCCGCTTGTCAGCATTGTCTGCAATTTCTCCAAACCTACCGGCGATACCCCTTCGCTGCTGACCCATGACGAATTGACCACATTCCTCCACGAATTCGGCCACGCTCTCCATGGAATGCTCGCCAAAGGACGCTACACCAGCCTCTGCGGCACGAGCGTCGCCCATGACTTTGTGGAATTGCCCTCCCAGATCAATGAAAACTGGGGATATGAGCCCGAATACCTCAAGCGTTTTGCCAAGCACTGGCAGACGGGCGAGACTATTCCGGAAGAATACATACGCAGCATCGTCGCTGCCAAGAACTATCTCTCTGCCTACTATCATATCAGGCAGCTCGGTTTTGGCTATACTGACATGGCGTGGCATACGGTGACGGCAGTCCCGGAGCAGTCTGTGGAGGAGTTCGAGCATGTGGCGGCAGCCCCTTGCTCTGTATTGCCTGCCCTCCCCGGCACTTGCCATTCTACGGCATTTACCCATCTGTTCTCCGGAGGATATGCTGCGGGATATTACGCATACAAATGGGCGGAGGTGCTTGCTGCCGATGCGTTCAGCCTCTTCGAGGAAAAAGGTATCTTCAATACGGAAGTCTCCGGATCGTTCCGCCACAATATCCTGGAAATGGGCAGCAACCGTGACGAGGCGGAGTCGTACAGGATCTTCCGCGGACACAATCCTGCGCCGGAGGCTTTGCTCAGCAGTCTGGGAATCATACAATAACAGGATTCATTGCAGCGTCATGCGTGCTGCAATGGCTCCGTGCTTGAAACAGGGCGTCTATCTGTAAATGCGGATAGTCGCCCTTTGATTAATCCCCAAAAATGGCGGAATGGTTTTTGTTTTTTACCATTTGGTAACAAGAGAATCATTGGTTGTATTTTTATTTCTATTTTAGAAATACTTATCACACAATTAGTCATGACTAAGCTGAGAAAGGCACTTATAGTTTATGATGATCCCTCTGTCAGAGAGGAGTTGCAAAGCATGCTTGACCGTTATTCGGAGTTTGAGACGGCATGGGTGGCAGGGACAAAAAAAGATGCCTTGGCGGTGTTCAAGTCCCAGTCTCCGGATTTGATGTTCCTTGGGTTGAGGCTGCCTGACGGCAACGGCCTGCAGGTGCTGCGCCGAGCGAGGGAAGCATGTCCGGGGCTGTATGTGGTGATATTCACTTCGTTCTATCCATATATCAGCCGTGAGGCATTCAGTTACGGAGAGGACGATTATCTGCTCAATCCGTTCACACATGACGAACTGGACAGGGTGCTCAGGCGTTATCTTGCAGGAGGCGAGGTCGGCGGCATTCACAGGGACGGCATAGGCGCGGATACTTTAGCGGTGCGCACTCTCAACAATGAGCTCATGCCTATCGTGAGGGACGATATTGTGTTCTTCCGTTACGACAGCACCAAGAAACTGTGGGAGGCCATGATCAGCGATGTCTTGTCGCTGACGCTCCGCAAGGGTACTACGGCGCGTGACATATTGCGTATAGGACCGCAGTTCCGCCAGTGCCACCAGTCCTTTATCGTCAATCTCAAAAAGGTAAAACTTATAGGTCTGACACAGATCAAGATGTGCGAACCGTTCGCCATGTTGAGCATACCTATAGGCAGGACATACTGCAAGTCATTGCAGGATAGCTTCAAGCAGGTCTGACCCTCCAATTGAAATAAAATAGGTATATTTGCCCGGATATGGGCAAGTTGGAACAATACAACCTCAATCCCGACGAACTGATATTGGAGCCCGGGAACGGACGCAGGCGCGCATTGCGTGTGCTGTGGGGTTTTGTATTGAGCCTGGCGATGTTCGTTCTCTACGGCTGGCTATATTTCGGCGTGCTCGGTCTGGAGTCTCCCAAAACAATGCTCCTGAAGCGTTCCAATGACGCCTGGAGTACCCGTGTCGCCATTATGAACCGCAATCTGGACCGCTGCGAGGAGGCGTTGGAGGGGCTGGAGATGCGTAATGGAGAGGTCTACCGTTCCATATTCGGAATGAATCCTATTCCCGAGGAGGCCCTCCATGCCGGACTGATAGGTGCCGAGAGGTATCGTTATCTCGACAGGCTCGGCAGTGACAGCGACCTACGTAAGACCATATTGCGCCTTGACCGCCTTACCAAAGAGACTTATCTGCAGAGCAAATCATTCGACGATGTCGCCAATATGAGCCGCAAGGCAGGAGACATGGCGTCTTGTCTGCCGGCAATCCCTCCGGTGTCTACCAAAAAGGGAGTGGCACGCATTACGAGTACATTCGGCTCGCGTGTCGATCCCATTTACGGCACGCGCAGGAGGCATGAGGGTATAGACTTCGCCGCCAAGAAAGGGACTCCGGTCTATGTGACGGGCGACGGTGTGGTCGAGTCGGTCAAGTACCAGTTCCGCGGCTACGGCAATATCATTACGGTAGATCACGGATTCGGTTATACGACCCGATATGCCCATCTGCTGACTACCAATGTGGTCGAGGGTATGCACGTGAGCCGTGGCATGCGTATAGGCGCCGTCGGCAGCACCGGCAAGTCCACAGGGCCTCACCTGCACTACGAGGTGCGCTACAGGGGCAATGCCGTCAATCCGTACAATTTCTTTGACTTCAGCATGCCTGCGGATGAATATGAGAATATGGTAGGCAAGGTGGACGAGAGCAGCGAGGCGATACTTGACCCCAATTACAGACACAGACCATGAGCGGCGGCAGGAAACATATCACATTCGGCAGGATATTGTTGAGGCTGGTGCGTTTCGTGCTGGTCACGGCGGTGATGTCCCTGTTATACTACACCCTGTTCGCATTGGTGTTCAGTACCGATACGGAGCGGCGTCTGATAGGGGAGAACAGGCTGTATTCCAGGACATTCAAGGAAATGGTGGAGCGGGAGAAACTCGTTGAGGATGTCATCAGGGGACTTCAGGCCAAGGACAATGCCATATACAAGGAGATATTCAAGGCTGATGCGCCCGGAATGGACCTCAATTCGGATATGGACATAATATCGGCGGGAGACTCTGTCAATGACAAGGACCTCGTAGACTATACCGCGCACAAGATCGGGGCGGTCGAGGTGACGGCTTCCTCTGTGGAAGAAAACCTCTCTAAGGTGATGGAATGTCTTGCCTCTTCGTCCGATTCCGTGCCACCTCTCAGGCTGCCTCTCGGCAATGTCACCTACGCCCAGGTCGGTGCCGGAATAGGACTCAAGCAGAATCCTTTCTACAAGGTCGAAAGCCGTCATGACGGGTTGGATATAATCGCGTCGCAGGACGATCCCGTATATGCCACCGGCAGAGGCATAGTCAGCGCGGTGACCCGTTCCCGCAAGGGGAATGGCAATGTGGTGGAAATCACCCATCCCGGAGGCTATGTTACGCGCTATTGTCATCTCGGAGATATAGATGTGCACCGCGGACAGGCCGTGCGTGCCGGCAAGATGATAGGCAAGGTGGGCATTTCCGGCAATGCGTATGCGGCGCACCTGCATTACGAAGTGCTCAAGGATGGTGTTCCCGTTGACCCTGTGAATTATTTCTTCGCATCGGTGGATCCGTCCGATTATGTCAAGATGATGTATATGTCCGCCAAGACGGGACAATCGCTGGATTAGACGATGAAAAAGTTGTTCTATACCATCGGAGAAGTCTCCGAAATGCTTGAAGTGCCTGACTCGACGGTCAGGTATTGGTCTGATTCGTTTCCGCGCTATGTCAAGCCGCGTCGCAATGCCAAGGGCAACCGGCAGTTCCGCGAAGAAGACATAGAAGCCCTCCGGACCATCAAGTATCTGCTCAAGGAAAAGGGGCTCACTATCGAGGGCGCGGAAAAACAACTTACGGCGGACCACAGTTCCGTCAACAAGGTGGCACGGGCTATCGAGATACTGGAGTCGCTCAAACTCCGTCTGTTCGAAGTGCGTAAAACATTGTAACAAGTTATTTTTTTTGCTAAATTTGCCGTTCACACGAAATCGAAAACAGTTCTGAATAATATGGCGACATCGAAAACCAAGAAAGTCACTTCCCCCATCGACGAGAGAGAGACATTTGTGTCACTGCAGAAGACATTTGCAGACAGCGAAGACAATGTACAGGAGAAACTCAAAACTCTCTATGAGCTGCAGCAGGCGGACAATGCCATAGACAAGATATTGCACCTGCGCGGCGAGTTGCCTTTGGAGGTGAACGAGATGGAGGCCGACGTCGTGTCCATTGAGAACAAAATCAACCAGACAGAGGCTCTTGTCGAGGAGTTCGGCAAGACAGTAGAGGCCAAGCGTCAGGAGATTGTGGAACTCGACGGAGAGATTGCTGAGTACCGTTCCAAACTGGAGGGTATCTCCAACAGCCGCGAGTTTGACTCTATCGACAAGGAAATTGAGAATCTCGGTCTGCTCCGTCAGATTGCGGAGAAGAATATCCGCGAGACCCAGGAAGCTGTCGCTGACAAGAAAGACTATATCGAGGAACTTCGTCACAGGCTCGAGGTGCGTCGTGATGACCTTCGTCTCAAGAAGGAGGAACTTGACCACATCGTGGACTCCACCGCCGAGGAGGAGGCTGTCCTGAACAAGAGGCGCGAGGATCTCGCTGCCAAGGTGGACGACAGGACTCTCAGCGCATACAACCATATCCGCAGCAGCGTGCACAATCACCTTGCCGTTGTCACAGTATATAATGGTGACGCATGTGGCGGATGTTTCAATGCCATCACTCCGCAGAGGCTCGTCGATGTGGCTTCCTGCCACAAACTCATCATCTGCGAGCATTGCTGTCGTATTATTGTCAGCGGTGATATAGACAAATAATCCGAAATATGCCTGAGGCCAGGAAAAGATCATCCAAAAAGAAGGATCAGGCAGTCAATCTGGATGCTATAGGGCTTGAGATGGGTAACAAACCTCCTCAGGCTCTTGATGTTGAAGAGGCTGTCTTAGGTGCCCTCCTTATAGAGCCCGCCGCCGTCGACCAGGCGATGGAGGAGCTCAATCCGTCCTGTTTCTATGACGAACGCCACAGGATGATATGGGATGCGGCGGCATCGCTTGTCTATGAGCACGTGCCTATCGACATCGTCACTATGACCTCCAAACTTCGCGAAAAGGGCAATCTGGAGGCAGTAGGCGGAGCGGCGTATCTCGCCGGACTCTCGCAGAGGGTCGGTGCCGCGGCGCACATGGAGTATTATATAAGGATACTCAAGCAGAAGACCATACAGAGGGATCTCATCACTGCATCCCACGAGATACTCAGGCAGTCCTATGACGATTCTGTCAAGGTGGACGACCTCATAGACGTGGCTCAGACCAAGGTCTATGACGCTATCAAGAATAATGTCAAAAAAGAGGTCCAGGACATCGGCTCCATTATCAATGAGGTCATGAAGGACATCGAGGACGCGCAGAATGTCACCGGTTTTACCGGAGTGCCGTCCGGATTCCTCAGTCTTGACCGCATCACACAGGGCTGGCAGAAATCCGACCTTATCATTCTCGCGGCGCGTCCTTCTGTAGGAAAGACGGCATTCTCCCTCAATATCGCCCGCAATGCGGCTGTGGATCATCACATGCCTGTGGCCATATTCTCTTTGGAGATGTCTTCCACGCAGTTGGGCAAGCGACTTGTGACTACGGAGTCCGGTCTCAGCGCCGACAAGATCAAGGGCGGTGTCAAGCTTGAGCCTCACGAGTGGAAACAGTTGGAGGTCAAACTGGCGAACCTCGCCAAGGCGCCTCTCTATATAGATGATACACCGGGTATTCCTGTAATGGAATTCCGTACTAAACTCAAGACCCTCGTCAAGAACAAGGGCGTGCGTCTGGTCATAGTGGACTATCTCCAGCTCATGCAGGGACCTTCGGAGTTGAGGGGTATGCGAGAGCAGGAGGTGGCTGCGATTTCCAGGACGCTCAAGGCTACGGCAAAGGAGCTGGACGTGCCTATCATCGCACTTTCCCAGTTGTCCCGAAATGCCGTGCAGCGTACCGGTGGCTCCGGCAAACCGCAATTGAGCGACCTCCGTGAATCGGGTTCTATCGAGCAGGATGCCGATATGGTACTCTTCATCCACCGTCCGGACTTCCTCGGAATGTCCGAGAATCCGGAGGATAAGGAGGTGACACAGATTATCATAGCCAAGCACCGTAACGGTGAGACTACGGATGTGAACATGCTCTTCAAGTCGGAGCAGGTGCGTTTCGTCGAAGTGGACCAGGCGCTTGCCGAGCAGGCGGGTGCGCCGTTCGGGTCTGCCATGAACAATGACGCATTCGATGATGGCGGTATGTCCCAGGGATATTATTCCGGGGGCGGTGATGACTTTGGCAATCCTTCATTCTGATAGACATGTCGGCGGGACGGGATATTTCACATGCAGGCAGGATAGTGTCGATAGATCCTGTGACGACCAAGGTGATGATAGTCTCCGAGTCGGCATGCTCTTCGTGTCATGCCGCCGGTCTCTGCGGAATGTCCGAGGCTGTGCGCAAAGAGGTCGAGGTCCCGACTTCAGTATATCCGCTGTACAAGGTAGGCGATGAGGTCGAGGTGCTCCTCAAGGCGTCCATGGGCCACAAGGCCGTCTGGCTCGCCTATGTGATACCTCTCGCTGTGCTGATGGCCGTGCTGGGAGGGGCTCTGTATGCCGGTGCCGGCGAACTTGCGGCAGGTGTGTATGCCATTGCCGCAACGGGGGTGTATTATCTCGTGATATGGCTGTTGCGTGGACGGCTCCGCAACGAATATGTATTTGCAATCAAAACACTACAATCTAATACGACACAACAATGACATCAACAATTATCTGGACTGTCGGGATTCTCACGGTACTGGGACTTCTCCTCGCCCTGATGCTGTTCTTCTTCGCCAAGAAGTTCAAGGTCGAAGAAGATCCGCGCATCGATGAGGTGGAGAAAGTCATGCCGGGAGCAAACTGCGGCGGATGCGGATTTGCCGGCTGCCGTGCTTTTGCGGACGCTGCCGTGCACGCTCCCAATTTGGACAATAACTATTGTCCTGTCGGCGGAGACCCTGTCATGAAACAGGTTGCCGCCATTCTCGGTATCGAGGTCAAGGCTAAGGCGCCCATGGTGGCTGTCGTGCGCTGCAACGGCACATGCGAGGCCCGTCCCAAGGTCAATACCTATGACGGCGCACTCTCCTGCAAGGTCAAGGCTTCTCTGTACAGCGGAGATACAGCATGCTCATTCGGCTGCGTAGGCTGCGGAGACTGCGTGTCGGCCTGCCAGTTCGGCGCTCTCTCCATGGATCCCGTTACCGGTCTGCCGGTGGTCGATGAGGAAAAATGTACCGCATGCGGTGCCTGTACCAAGGCTTGTCCCAAGAATATCATCGAGTTGCGTGCCAAGGGCCCTAGGGGTATGCGCGTGTCCGTCACCTGTGTCAACAAAGACAAGGGACCCGTCGCCAAGAAGGCTTGTGCCAATGCCTGCATCGGCTGCTCTCTCTGCGCCAAGACATGTACGCACGGCGCTATCGAGATCAAGGACAATGTCGCCTATATAGATTACACCAAGTGCAAACTCTGCCGCGAATGCGAAGCCGTGTGTCCTACCGGAGCCATCCATGGGGTAAACTTCCCCAAGCCGCTCGACAAGGATGCCGTCAAGGCGCGTATCAAGGCCCGTAATGACAAGGCCCGCGAGGCCGCCAAACAGGAAAAGGAGGGATAGAAATGGCTAAAATCACTTTCAGAATCGGTGGAATCCATCCGAATGATGCCAAACTGGCACGTGGCCGTGCCATAGAAACGCTCCCTCTGCCCGAGCGTATGTATGTCTCCATGGCGCAGCATCTCGGTGCTCCTGCAGTACCGGTGGTGGCTGTCGGAGACAAGGTCAAGACTGGTCAGGTCATTGCAGAGCCGGGAGGATTCATCTCGGCATTCGTGCACAGTCCCGCTTCCGGTACAGTCAAGTCCATAGCACCGCGTCCGGACTTCTCCGGCCGACCTGTCACTCATATAGAGATAGCGGTCGAGGGGGACGAATGGGTTGAGGGCGTGGATCTCAGCGACACCCTCGTTACCGAGATACCCGCAGACCGTGCAGTCGTGCTGGACAAGATCAAGGCCTGCGGTGTCGTGGGACTCGGTGGTGCGACATTCCCTACGCATGTCAAACTCAATCCCGCTCCCGGCAGCAAGGCTGAATGCCTGATACTCAATGCTGCTGAGTGCGAGCCCTACTTGACCAGCGACTTCCGTATCATGCTGGAGAAATCCGACGAGATTGTCGTCGGCGGTGCTATCATGCAGATGGTGCTCGGAGGCTGCCGCTGCGTCATCGGCATAGAGGAGAACAAGCCCGAGGCCATAGGCGCAATGCGCAAGTCCGTTGCCAAACTTGGCATCAAGGACATGGAGGTCATGCCCCTCAAGAAGAAATATCCCCAAGGAGGTGAGAAACAGCTCATTGACGCAGTCATGCGCCGTCAGGTCAAGTCCGGCGGCCTGCCTATCAGCGTAGGTGCGGTCGTGCAGAATGTCGCCACGGCTCTTGCCGTCTATGAGGCTGTGCAGAAGAACAAACCTCTCATTACCAATACTCTCACGGTGACAGGCGATTGTCTGCCGGTGGACAGGCAGCACAACTACCTCTTCCGTATCGGTATGCCGTTGAGTTACATAGCTGAGTATGCCGGCGGAGTGCCCGAGGCCGCAGCCAAGGTTGTCAGCGGAGGTCCTATGATGGGCAAGGCTATATCCAATCTGGATGCCTGCACTGTCAAGGGCTCGTCCTCCATACTCTATCTCTCGGCCCCTGCCACGCTGCGTGAAGCGGAGAGTGCCTGTATACGCTGTGGCAAATGCGCTGCCGCGTGTCCTATGGGTCTGGAGCCGTTCCTGCTCAACCGCCTCTACAAGGCACAGGATGCTGATGCTCTGGAGAAGAATGCCGCACAGGACTGCATAGAATGCGGCTGCTGCCTCTATGCCTGCCCTGCTCACATTCCTCTGCTGGACAACATCCGTATGGCAAAAGGCCAGGTAATGGGTATCATACGCGCCCGCGCCGCTGCCGCCAAGGCTGCTGCCGAAGCCGCAGCGAAATCATCCGATAATAAATAAGATATATATGGACAAGATGTTAGTTTCGCCTTCGCCCCATATACACAGCGCGGTATCTACAAAGTCGCTGATGCGCGATGTAGTGATAGCCCTGCTCCCCGCAGTGGCCGTGTCTGTGCTGTTCTACGGCTGGTCTGAATTGCTCGTGCTCGCAGTGAGCGTGCTGTCGTGCGTCGGACTGGAGTATGTCATCACCAAGTACATGCTCAAGAGGCCGTCCACCATAGGAGACCTGTCTGCTGTAGTCACGGGTCTTCTGCTCGCCATGAACCTGCCTTGCACCACGCCCTGGTGGGTCGTGTTCATAGGTGCGGTCATTGCTATCGGCGTCGCCAAGATGACTTTCGGCGGCCTGGGACAGAATCCTTTCAACCCTGCTATCACGGCACGTGTATTCCTGCTCATCTCATTCCCTACATACATGACAGACTGGACCGTGCCCGGTGGATTTATCCACGCGACTGACGCGGTATCCGGTGCCACTCTCCTCGGACAGTATGCCGAGGGCGGCATGCAGGCTGTCGCAGGTACGGACTGGATGCAGACGCTCTTCCTCAACATAGGCGGTTCTGCCGGAGAGATTTCAGCCTTTGCCTTGCTGCTTGGCTGGGTCTATCTGCTGGTCCGCAAGGTCATCAAGCCTTGGATAACCCTGTCCATATTCGTGACCATAGCCGTGATTTCCGGTGTCTTCGCAATCGCGGATCCGTCACAGTATACGGGACCTCTGTTCAATCTCCTTACGGGAGGCGTTATACTCGGAGCCTGCTTTATGGCCACTGATTATGTGACCTCTCCGATGAGCACGACGGGCGGTATAATCTACGGTGTCGGCATAGGTCTTATAGTGATGATGATCAGGTACTTCGGCTCATACCCCGAGGGTATGTCCTTTGCCATTCTCATCATGAACTGCGTTGTGCCTCTGCTCGACATCAAGTTCCATCAACGTAAATTCGGGAGGAAATAGTCATGGCTGCTTCTTCTTCACTCAAAAACATGGCACTCTGCCTGACGCTTGTATGTTTTATCTGCTCTGCCATTCTCGGAGTGGTGTATGCGGTGACATTTGAGCCTATAAGCCAGGCCAATGCCAATATTCTCAAGGCAGGTATTGCCAAGGTGCTCCCCGAGGGAGCGGTTATTTCCGAAGAGAAAACTGCCACTGCGGGAGACAAGTCGTACAGCTATTATGAGGCTGCGGATGCTTCCGGTGCTGTGGTGGCTTATGCCGTCAAGTCCGAGACCGTAGGCTTCGGAGGTCCTATCTCCCTGATGGTGGGAGTGCTGACCGACGGTACCATATACAACACTTCCGTCCTGTCTCAGTCGGAGACTCCGGGACTCGGAGCCAAATGCGACAGCGATGCAGCATTCATGTCGCAGTGGAACAACCTCGCACCGGACAAGGTGCTCAAGGTCAAAAAGGACGGCGGTGACATCGATGCCATCACCGCATCTACCATCACCTCCCGTGCCTATACCGAGGCTGTCGCCAATGCCAAGGCGCTTGCGCTGACCCTCGCGGCTGCGGGAAAGGCAAATGTAACATCAACGGTAGCGGAGGGCCGCGGCAATGAATAACAAACTTTCATATCTCACAGACGGTATTATCAAGAACAATCCCACATTCGTGCTTGTGCTCGGTATGTGCCCGACACTCGCTACGACCACATCCGCTATCAACGGACTGGAAATGGGACTGGCCACGATGTTCGTCCTCATACTCTCGAATATCTTCATCTCCTTGATAGCCCCGATTGTGCCAGATAAGGTGCATATCCCTGTCTATATCGTGGTGATAGCCACCTTTGTGACTGTGCTGCAGTTGTTTATGCAGGCATTCACTCCGGCGGTGTATTCGACCCTGGGTCTGTTCATTCCGCTCATTGTCGTCAACTGTATAGTCCTCGGACGTGCAGAGGCATTCGCCAACAAGCACGGTGTCCTGGAGTCTGCATTGGACGGTCTTGGAGTCGGACTCGGATTTACCCTCTCGCTCACGGTGATAGGCATTATCCGCGAGATTCTCGGCAGCGGCTCGGTATTCGGCTGGAAATTCATTCCCGGAGACGGGGTGCTGGCGTTCGTGATGGCTCCGGGAGCATTTCTCGTCCTGGGCTATCTGATGGTGCTTTTCAACAAATATCTCAAGAAGTAAGGTATCATGGAGTATTTACTGATTATCATATCGGCGATATTCGTCAATAACATACTGCTCTCGCAGTTCCTCGGCATCTGTCCGTTCCTCGGAGTCTCCAACAAACTCTCCACGGCTACGGGCATGTCCGGCGCGGTGTGCTTTGTCATCACCCTCTCGACGGTGGTGACCTATCTCATCAACAAATACCTGCTGGTGCCTTTCGGACTGGAATTCCTGCAGACGATTTCGTTCATCCTGATTATCGCCGCCCTCGTGCAGACAGTGGAGATAGTGCTCAAGAAGATTAGCCCGAGCCTGTATCAGGCACTCGGTATCTTCCTGCCTCTGATTACCACCAACTGCGCGGTGCTCGGTGTCGCTATCAATGTGGTGACCAAGCAGTTTACATTCGGCGGCGAGGCCCACATGCTGGGACTTGGCGAGGCTACCGTGTATGCCTTTGCCACGGCATTGGGATACGGCCTGTCGATGATACTGTTCGCCGGTCTGCGTGAGCATCTCTCCGGCAATGCCGTCCCGGCAGCATTCAAGGGACTGCCCATCGCGTTGATTACCGCAGGTATCATGGCAATGGCATTCCTCGGTTTCTCCGGTATCGTGTAGATTGATTTTTTTTCTCGCTTCTGCAGTGCCAGGAACGGGATGTTTATTCAATGTTGATAAATATTGACCGACTTCTCTTGCAATGATGTGAGGAGTCGGTTAATTTTGTCTGAAACATCCCCGGCGGCAACCGTGTAATAATCGGGGATTTTAGAGCCTAACAGTCTGATAAACATGGAAGTAAGAAAAACCAACGGATCTTTTGAAGAGTACGACAAGGAAAAGTTAAAGAAAGGTATTCGCGAGGCATACAAGTCTACGGGGCAGAAGTGTCCCGAGGAGGTTGTCGTGTCCATTACCGACAACCTGTACATCTATGACAAAATCTCCAGCCAGGAGATACGCCGTCAGGTGGTGGACTCTCTGATGTCC
>CAZKRZ010000003.1:0-4763 GCA_964555325.1 uncultured Muribaculaceae bacterium | reverse complement strand
CGCGCGAGTATATCGAGACCTTTGACGCCGGACTCGACCTCCGAAAGAAACGCGACTTTATCAAAGACTATATCAAGGCTTCCAATGCTGCTACCGGCTCCAAGTTTGACGCCAATGCCAATGTGACGCGCAAGAATATCGTCACTCTCGGCCAGGAACTCTACAAGGAGAACAACATCAAGCAGAACCGCTATATCATGCAGGACAAGATCAAGGCGATCTACGGACACGACCTTGCGGACCAGTATATCAAGGATCTGGAGTCCCATGTCCTGTACAAGCATGACGAGAGCGGCACGCCGGGCTATCCTTATTGTGTCGCCATCACGATGTACCCGTTCCTTGTGAGCGGCCTGCGCGAGCTCGGTGGCGTTTCGATTGCCCCTACGGACCTCAAGTCATTCTGCGGAGAGTTCATCAATCTCGTCTACTCGATTTCATCCCAGTTCATGGGCGCGGTGGCGACTCCCGAGTTCCTGATGTATCTCGACTACTTCATCCGCAAAGACTATGGGGATGACTATCTGTCGAGGTTGGATACTGTAGTGGAAAACAATGCCAAGCAGAGGACTCTGGTCAAGGTTATCGACAATTATTTCCAGCAGGTGGTGCATTCCATGAATATGCCTGCCGGCAACAGGGGGTATCAGACCGTATTCTGGAATATCAGTTACTTCGACGAGCCTTATTTCAAGGGAGTTTTCGGTGACTTCCGTTTCCCGGACGGGACCTCCCCTAAATGGGAGACTCTCTCATGGCTGCAGAAGCATTTCATGAACTGGTTCAACGAAGAGCGCAACCACTATATCCTGACTTTCCCTGTGGAGACAATGGCTCTGCTTACCGACGGCGGAGACAATTATATGGACAAGGAGTATGCCGATTTCACCTCCGAAATGTGGGCCAAGGGACACAGCTTCTTCTGCTATATCTCCAACAGCCCCGACAGTCTCGCGAGCTGCTGCCGTCTGCGCAATTCCCTGACGGACCTGCAGGATCAGGAGCACAACCACACCACCCATCAGTATTCAATGGGTACGGCATCGGTCTCCACCGGCTCCAAGTCCGTGATGACAATCAATCTCAACCGCGGCATTCAACTGGCGGCGAGGCGTTATTTCAAGGATAGGCAGGGTGTTGAAATCAGCCCTATGGAGCCCCTCGACCCGACACTCAAGTATGACCGCAAGGATCTCTACGCCTATATCTACAACGACATAAGCGAGATAACGGAGAGGGTACACAAATATCAGACGGCATTCAACGAGATTATCAAGGATTTCCTCAAGGCAGACATGCTGGATGTGTACAAGGCCGGCTTTATCGATATGCAGAGGCAGTATCTCACCGTCGGAGTCAATGGCATGACGGACGCTGCCGAGTTCCTCGGGCTGGAAGTCTCTCCCAATGATGACTACAAGGAGTTCGTCAACGGGCTGCTCGAGACCATCAATATCGCCAACCGCAAGGACAAGACCCGCGAGACCATGTTCAACACGGAGTTTGTTCCGGGCGAAAACCTTTCCGGCAAGAACTACAAGTGGGACAAGAAAGACGGATTCTTCGTCTCTCCCAAGCACAATATGTACAGTTCCTATTTCTACAATCCGGAGGATGACTCCCTCTCGATACTCGACAAGTTCAAACTCCACGGCGAGGAATATGTCAAGTATCTGGACGGCGGCTCGGCATTGCACATGAATGTGCAGGAGCACCTCAGCAAGGAGCAGTACAGGCAGTTGCTCAATGTGGCGGCGCATTACGGCACCAACTATTTTACCTTCAATTGCCGCAATACGGTCTGCAACGACTGCGGGTACATCAGCAAGGATACCCTTACTGTCTGTCCCAAATGCGGCAGCCGGCACCTCGACTATCTCACCCGTGTCATCGGATACCTCAAGAGGGTGTCTTCGTTCAGCGAGATGCGTCAGGAAGAGGCTTCGCGCCGCTATTATGCCCAGGACAAGAAGTAGACAGTGCGCCTATGATCAAGTACATCCCCGACATGACGTCCGTGGTGATCGAAGAGATTCCGGACAAACTGACCCTCGCTGTCAGTATCAGCAATTGCCAGGGGCGTTGCGACGGCTGCCATTCTCCGCATCTGCGTGAGGATGCCGGGGCTGAATTGACGGAAGAACGCATAGACGCCCTTTTTGAGGACAATTTCGGTGTCAATTGCTTCCTTTTCCTCGGAGAAGGCAATGACAGGAATGCCCTTGTCCGTCTCGCGGACTATGTGCGTACCGCGCATGGGGTGTGCGTTGCTCTCTATTCCGGTCGTGAGGATGTCGAAGACGAAGTATGGAGGGCGTTTGACTATATCAAGGTCGGGCCCTACATCAGCGAAAAAGGTCCTCTCAACTCTCCCGGGACCAATCAGCGCCTGTATATGGTACAACATGACCATTCGGGAGAATGCGTCCGCACGGACATCACTCCACGTTTCTGGAAAAGAGGATTGGAAACGTTATCAACTCATTAATCTATAGTGTTATGAAGAAAATTATCGTTGCGATTGCAGCTTTGATACTGGCTTTGTCCGCGAATGCTCAGATGTATGTCGGAGGTTCTGTCTCCATGAATTCTGACGGAGACAATGAGAAGACTTCATTTGAACTCCTGCCGGAAATCGGCTACAGGCTCAATGACAAATGGACGGTCGGCGGTGTCCTCGGTTTTACATATTGCAAGGACAATGGCGAAAACATTAAGTATTCCATATTTGAGATAGCCCCTTACGCCCGTTATTCCGTTTTGTCAATGGGCCCTGTCAATTTCTTTGTGGACGGCGGTGTGGGCTTTTCGTTTGCCAAAGCGAAGTCTACGCTTGCCACCGTAAGCGAGTATTCCCTGTTTGAGATTGGCTTCAAGCCGGGACTTGCAATCCCTGTTTCCGACAATCTGTCATTTGTCGGGCATGTCGGTTTCTTGGGCTATCGTGATAACGACGGGCTCTCATCACAGGGTAACGGTTTTTGCCTGAATGTGGGCGGAAACGATGTGTCATTCGGAATCTATTACAGTTTCTGACCTTGAGCGACGCGAATGCGTGCCCTTATATTCTCCCGGTGCAGTAATGCATCGGGTTTTTCATTTCACTTGCAGGGAAGCCTCGGCTTGAGTATATTAGCATTGAAATTCTAAAAAGGAATTTGCGGATACATTATGCAGAATGCTGAAATCGAGAAAGCCGTGGCCTGGAATCCATGGCACGGATGCAAGAAAGCAAGCCCCGGCTGCAAAAACTGCTTTGTCTACAAGATGGACAAGCGCTATGGCAGGGATACTACCATAATCACAAAGGGCAAATCGACTTATGAGTTGAAAGACAAGGATTGTCCTCCGCGTTCTCTCGTCAAACTGTGTTTCTCGTCTGATTTCTTCATAGAAGAGGCGGATGAATGGAGAGCAGGGTGCTGGGACTTCATCAGGCGCAGACGGGACTGCATTTTCGTTACCACGACCAAGCGCCCGGAGAGGATAAGGCAGTGCCTGCCGCGTGACTGGGGCGAGGGCTGGGATCATTTTCACCTGAGCATTTCCATAGAGAATCAGGAAATGGCGGACAAACGCCTGCCGTACTTCCTGGATGCCCCGCTGAGCCATCGTGAGGTGTTCTGCTCACCGCTTATCGCTCCTATATCCCTTGGGAAATATCTCGATACCGGGCTCGTCAAATGTGTCAATGTCGGTGGTGAATGGGCTGCCAAGGCTGATGTCAGACCCATTAAATACGAGTGGGTCAGGGACTTGTACCTGGAGGCAAAGGAGAGAGGTATAGAGTTCTACTTTCATCAGTGCGGCTCCATGTTCCTGAAAGACGGGGTCAATATCGGCAAATGGAATCTGAACGAGCAGATCAAGTGCGCCGAAGAGATACAGCACGAACTCGAAAGGCTCTATTAAGGAGCTGCGCGTGTCCGTTTTCTCGGGCAGGAGAGGTGCAGGTTGGGAGGTTTTGACTATATTTGGAGGCTGCCCGTTTGCACGGGGACAAGTCCTCGGGTAGCGAAATGATAGGAAAGTTTTTGCTATATGTTTGATAGAGAAATATATATCCGACGCAGGCGCACGCTCATAGACAAGATGGGCGCATCTGCGGATGAGGGACGCAGGGGAGTGGCGTTGTTTATAGGCAATGTCGAGGCTCCTGCCCAGTACAGGGACAATGCCTACGCATTCCGCCAGGACAGCACCTGGCTTTATCTCTTCGGTATAGACGACCCCGGATATGCGGCGGTCGTGGACCTCGACAGCGGAGAAGAGACAATATATGCCAATGACGCTGATATAGATGACATTATCTGGACAGGTCCTCTGCCGTCAGTCCGCGAAGTCGCGGCGAGGGCAGGAGTGAGCCATTCTGCGCCTTCCGGGGCGCTCGACAAGGATATATCTGCGGCTCTGGCTGCCGGACGTCCTGTCCATTTCGTACCTGCATCTAGGTATCATACGGCTCTCAGGCTCTCCGCGCTGCTCGGCATTGCTCCGGAAGAGGCGTTCAGTGCCGGAAAGAAAGGTTGTGCCAAGGCTTCCCGTGCCCTCGTGGACGCCATAGTCTCCATGAGGCTCGTCAAGGAGGATGTGGAAATAGCATCGCTGGACGCGGCGTGCGACCTCGGACAGCAGATGCACAGGCTCGGGCGCAGTCTCATACAGGTAGGCTCTATCGAGCAGGAGGC
This sequence comes from uncultured Muribaculaceae bacterium, assembly GCA_964555325.1. GTDB lineage: Bacteria > Bacteroidota > Bacteroidia > Bacteroidales > UBA932 > Cryptobacteroides. The sequence continues at coordinate 75 of CAZKRZ010000003.1, read as the reverse complement.
TTGCGGAGCGATGGAGGGACTCGCCAAATCCAAAGGTTGGGGTCTGTCCTTTGCGACCATACTCACGCAGCATGG
>CAZKRZ010000002.1:27414-28316 GCA_964555325.1 uncultured Muribaculaceae bacterium | reverse complement strand
ATCTTCCCTGACCTCTTATGCCCCGGGATATATCGGAGACGGCACCAAGGATATTGAGAAAGTCGTCGGATTGCAGACAGACAAGCCTCTCAAGAGGGCGTTCATGCCATATGGCGGAATCAAGATGGCGGAGCAGGCATGCACGACTTACGGATACCAGCCTTCCGAGAAACTCCACGATATATTCACACACTATGTAAAGACACACAATGACGGAGTGTTTGATGCCTATACGGCAGAGATGAAGAAAGTCCGTCACAATCATATTCTTACAGGTCTGCCTGATACATACGGCCGCGGTCGTATCGTCGGTGACTACCGCAGGGTCGCGCTCTATGGCGTGGATTTCCTGATTGCGCAGAAGCGGCACGATCTCGATGTCATGGGAGACCGTGACATGGCGGATGATGTGATCCGTCTCCGCGAGGAGGTCTCAATGCAGATCAAGGCTCTCAAGGGCCTCAAGGAAATGGCTGCAAGTTATGGCTTCGACATCTCCAACCCTGCGTCCAATGCCCGTGAGGCTGTCCAGTGGCTGTATTTCGGCTACCTCGGAGCGGTCAAGACACAGAACGGCGCCGCCATGTCCGTGGGCCGCATCTCCACATTCCTCGATATCTATTTTGAGCGTGATATACAGGAAGGCACTCTGACAGAGGCGGATGCACAGGAACTCATCGACCACCTCGTCATGAAGTTCCGTATGGTCAAGTTTGCCCGTATCCCTTCGTACAACCAGCTGTTCTCCGGAGACCCCGTGTGGGCTACCCTCGAGGTCGGCGGAATGGGACAGGACGGCCGCTCTATGGTCACCAAGACCGACTTCCGTTTCCTCCACACTCTCGAGAATATGGGTCCCTCACCGGAACCGAACCTCACCGTGCTGTACAGCAGCCGTCTCC
>CAZKRZ010000002.1:0-27404 GCA_964555325.1 uncultured Muribaculaceae bacterium | reverse complement strand
GATACATTCAAGCACTATGCTGCCAAGATCTCGGTGACTACCAGCAGTATACAGTATGAGAATGACGATGTGATGCGTCCCGTCTGGGGTGATGACTACAGCATCTGCTGCTGCGTCAGCGCGACACAGACCGGCAAGGAGATGCAGTTCTTCGGTGCCCGTGCCAACCTCGCAAAATGTCTTACCTATGCCATCAGCGGTGGTGTGGATGCCAAGACACGCGAGCAGTGCGGCCCTGCATACAAGGGCATCGAGGGCGATGTGCTGACTTATGAGGAGTTCATGCCCAAGTTCGACGCCATGCTCGAGTGGCTCGCAGGTGTCTATGTCAAGACATTGAACCTCATCCACTATATGCACGACAAGTATTTCTACGAGGCTGCAGAGATGGCTCTCATAGATACGGACGTGCGCAGGACATTTGCAACAGGTATCGCGGGATTCAGCCACGTGGTTGACTCCATTTCCGCTATCAAATATTGCAAGAAGATTACTATCGAGCGTGACGAAACCGGATTCCCTGTGGATTATCACAGGGAGGGAGATTTCCCCCGCTATGGCAATGACGACGAGCGCGCCGACGAGATAGCGGTATGGCTGCTCAAGACCTTTATGGAGAAGATTCGCAAGTATCATACATACCGCGATTCCGAGCCTACGACCAGCATTCTGACCATCACTTCCAATGTGGTGTACGGAAAATATACTGCGAACATGCCTGACGGACGCCGTGCCGGCGCTCCTCTCGCCCCAGGTGCCAACCCTTGCTACGGCGCAGAGAAGAACGGCCTGCTCGCATCGCTCAACTCGGTTGCGAAACTGCCTTACGAGTATGCTCTCGACGGTATTTCCAATACACAGACCATCAACCCCGGAGCCCTTGGCCACAACGATGAGGAGCGTGCCGCAACTCTCGTCAAGGTGATGGACGGCTACTTCAACCAGGGAGCGCACCACCTCAATGTCAATGTGTTCGGTGTGGACAAACTCCACGACGCCATGGAGCATCCCGAGAAGCCGGAGTACCAGAACTTCACTATCCGTGTGAGCGGATACGCAGTCAAGTTTATCGACCTCACCCGCGAGCAGCAGCTCGATGTCATTGCGCGTCAGGCGCATGAGTCGCTCTGATGACAGGCCGGGTACATTCAATAGAGAGCTTCGGGTCCGTTGACGGGCCCGGAGTTCGTTTTATTATATTCATGCAAGGCTGCCCCATGAGGTGCCGTTTCTGCCATAATCCCGACACATGGTCGGCTGGCGAGGGGACGGAAATGAGTGTGGGCGAATTGCTTGACAAGGCGGAGAGGTACAGGGCCTATTGGGGTAACGACGGTGGCATTACGGTGAGCGGCGGCGAGCCCTTGCTCCAGATGGATTTCCTCATAGAACTCTTTCGCGAAGCGCATAACCGCGGCATAAATACCTGTATAGATACCTCCGCGCAGCCGTTCCGCTCGGAAGGACCTGCATTTGACAAGTTCCGCGAACTGATGTTATGTACGGATACGGTGTTGCTGGATGTCAAGCATATACGCGATGCCAGGCATAGGGAACTGACCGGGCATGGCAATGCCAATGTGCTTGCGTGTGCCTCATTCCTGTCCGAAATCGGCAAGCCCGTCTGGATCAGGCACGTGCTGGTGCCCGGCTGGACCGATGATGACGAATGTTTGCGTGAATTGAGGGCGTTTATCGATACTTTGGGGAATGTGGAACGCGTAGATGTGCTCCCGTACCATACTCTCGGTACATTCAAATACGAAAAACTGGGTATAGAGTATCCCCTTGCCGGAGTTGCGCCGCCCTCTGCGGAGCGTATAGATAATGCCCGGAGGATATTGTCCGGGGAGAAATGACCTTTTTACAGGTCGAGAATACCTTTCGGAATATCCATGTCGATGACCTTACGGTCCCGGTCCATTTCCTTTATGAGATCTTCATGCAAGGGGATGAGGACGGGACCGTTGTCCGTAGATACCTCTATGCATGGGTTTGCCGGGATCTCGATGACTTCCGTAATCATGCCGACTCCGGCGACAGTCCAGCCCTCCAGGAAAGAAAGGTCCTCCATGCTGTCGGTTTCGTCTTCGAGATAATCGACGAATATGTCTCTGCCGGTCAGTTCTTCCGCGTCGGCGAGACTTTCGATGTCGTTGAGGTGGGCCACGGCTTTGCCGGAACCCTTGGTGCGAATGTCAGTAAAAAAGAAAGGAACCGGCAGTCCATCAAAATAGATGTACACCGGTTCCTCTGTGCTGATGTCCTCAAGACTTGCGTTGCGGAATCCTATCAGGATACCGCCGTCAGTCCCGTTGGACTTCATAATCCGAGCTATACGGATCAATGCTAAGCCTCCGCTGCGGGGGTCTCCTCTGCGGGAGCAGCCTCTGCCTGTGCTTCCTCAGCTGCCTGTGCGGCTGCGAGTTCAGCGGCTTTCTTGGCAATAGCCTCTGCCCTGGCGGCGTTGACCTTTGCCTCTGCCTCCTTGGCGCTCTTAGCCTTGGCTATGGCGTCGTTGGTGAGACCGGATTTCTTTGCAGCGATCTTGGCATCGTGCTGTGCCTTCCACTCGTTCCACTTCTGGTCGGCAGCCTCCTGGGTGAGTGCGCCTTTGGCGACACCGCCTTCGAGGTGCTTGCGGAGGAGAACGCCCTCATAAGAGAGGATGCGGCGGCATACGAGCGACGGCTCTGCACCGACATTGAGCCATGCGAGAGCACGCTCGAAGTTGAGGGAGATGCTCGCAGGGTTGGTGTTGGGGTTGTACGAGCCAAGCTGCTCGATGTAACGACCGTCGCGAGGTGAGCGACTGTCAGCCACTACAATGTGGAAGAATGCGAAATTCTTCTTGCCGTGGCGCTGAAGACGAATTTTAACAGCCATTGTGAATCTGTTTAAAAAATAATGAATTACCAAATTGTGTCCTGCTCGAGGGCACAGACCGCAAAGATAATGCTTTTATCTCATAAAACAATTACTTGGACTGTCAGAAAAAGTTCGTAACTTCGCTCAAATTTTCGCTTTTATGGATAATATGGTCTTAGGGTTGCAACTCATGCTCATCGGCATGGTGACGGTCTTCTGCATTTTGCTCATCGTCATTTACGGCAGCGAGTTGCTTATAAAACTCATCAACAAAATCGCACCTGCGGCACAGACGCCTGCAAAGAAAACCTCCTCTGAGGGTAACGACGCCGTTGTTCCGGTCCTCGAAGCTGCTGTCGCAGCGCTGACCGGCGGCAAGGGTCACATCGCAAAGATAACAAAAATCAATTAATACGATATGGGAAGACAAGTCAAATTGAGCCTGGTATTCAGGGATATGTGGCAGAGTGCCGGCAAGTATCAGCCACGGGTGGATCAGCTCGTGAAGATTGCGCCGGTTATTATTAAAATGGGGTGTTTCGACAGGGTCGAGACCAATGGCGGTGCTTTTGAGCAGGTCAATCTGATGTACGGCGAGAATCCCAATGTTTCCGTGAGGGAGTGGACCAAGCCTTTCCATGAGGCTGGTATCCAGACCCACATGCTGGACAGGGCGCTCAACGGATTGAGGATGAGCCCTTGCTCCAAGGATCTCCGCCAGCTTTTCTACAAGGTCAAGAAGGCCCAGGGCACGGACATTACCCGTATATTCTGCGGTCTCAACGACCCCCGCAATGTCATCCCCTCTATCGGATATGCCCATGATGCAGGCATGATAGCGCAGGCCGCTCTCTGCATCACCAATTCTCCCGTGCATACGGTAGAATATTATATAGGTCTCGCCAAGCAGTTTATCGATGCAGGCGCGGATGAGATCTGCCTCAAGGATATGGCAGGCATCGGACGTCCCGTGTTCCTCGGACAGATTGTCGCAGGTATCAAGGCGTACAAGGCTGACATCCCCGTGCAGTATCACTCGCACGCAGGTCCAGGATTCTGCATGGCATCCATTCTGGAGGTCTGCAAGGCAGGTTGCGACTATGTGGATGTAGGTATGTCTCCTCTCTCCTGGGGTACAGGACATGCAGATGTGATTGCGGTGCAGGAGATGCTCAAGGACGCCGGATTCGATGTCAAGGACATCAACATGGAGGCTTACATGGAGGCCCGCACCCAGATACAGGCCATGCTGGATGACTTCCTCGGCTATTGGTGCCCCGATCTCAACAGGGTCAACAACTCGCTCCTCATCAAGCCGGGACTGCCCGGAGGTATGATGGGCTCCTTGATGACAGACCTGGAGGGCAACCTCAAAGACCTCAACAAATGGAAAGAGAAGCACGGCGAGCCGCTCATGACTACGGACCAGCTGCTGATTAAACTCTTCGACGAGGTCGCATATGTATGGCCCAAGGTCGGATACCCGCCACTGGTGACTCCGTTCTCGCAGTATGTCAAGAACCTCGCTCTGATCAACATCCTGTGGATGGAGAAAGGCAAGCAGAGGTGGTCGCTCATCGGCAACAATATCTGGGACATGTTGCTCGGCAAGGCCGGCGCACTGCCTGCACCTGTGGATGAAGAGATTGTCGCATTGGCAAAGGACCAGGGCAGGGAGTTCCAGACCACCGATCCCCAGCTCAACTATCCCGACTGCCTCGACGAGTATCGCGCCAAGATGAAGGCCAATGGCTGGGAGACCGGACAGGATGATGAGGAACTGTTTGAGTATGCCATGCATCCGGAGCAGTACGAGGCATATAAGAGCGGCAAGGCAAAGGCTGACTTTGAGAAGGAACTCGCAGAGCGCAGGTCCAAAAAGAATGCCCCTGCGGCAGATGCCCAGATGCCTTCTGTCATCACTGTCAATGTCGGCGGACAGAACTACAGGCTCGATGTGGCATACGGAGATGCCGTCCCTGCAACTTCTGCATCCGCAGTGGCCGCCCCTGTGGCGGCAGGCGAGGGAGAAGATGTACCTGCACCTCTGTCGGGCAAATTTTACCTCACAAAGGATACCAACGAGCAGCCCCGCAAGGTCGGCGATGTCGTCAAGCGCGGTGACTGCCTCGGATATATAGAGGCCATGAAGACATACAATGCCATCGGAGCTGACTTCGACGGTGTCGTGACTGCCATCATTCCTGCAAACGGCGCGACTGTCGAGGAAGATGATGTCATATTCAAGATGGCGAGAAACAAGTAGGCGGATATGAACGGATTTTCTGATATACTCGGGCGTCTCTACGACATGACTGCGTTCAGCAATATTGCCGCAGACCCCTCATTCATATTGATGTATCTGATAGCGTTCGGCCTGCTGTATCTCGGTATCGCCAAACACTATGAGCCTCTGCTGCTGGTGCCTATCGCATTCGGTGTGCTCATCGCCAATTTTCCCGGAGGGGAGATGGGAGTCATCCAGGCGGACAGCAACGGTCTCGTGACTCTGGCGGACGGCTCGCAGGCGGACATCTGGAAGATGCCCCTGCACGAGATTGCGCATGAGTTCGGTATAATGAACTACTTGTATTATGCGTTGATCAAGTCCGGACTCCTGCCTCCTATTATATTTATGGGTGTAGGTGCGCTCACTGATTTCGGTCCTATGCTCCGCAACCTCAAACTCGCGATTTTCGGAGCGGCGGCGCAGTGCGGTATCTTCCTCGTTCTGTTGGTGAGCCTTGCTCTGGGATTTACTCCCCAGGAGGCGGCTTCGCTGGGTATCATCGGTGGTGCTGACGGCCCTACCGCGATATTCACGACCATCAAACTGGCGCCTCACATGCTGGGCCCTATCGCCATTGCGGCATACAGCTACATGGCCCTCGTGCCTGTGATCATTCCTCTGGTAGTCAAATGTACCTGCACCAAGAAAGAGCTGATGATCAACATGAAAGAGCAGGACAAGCTGTATCCTGTCAAGGGTGAGATCAAGAATATGCGCGTCGTCAAGATAGTCTTCCCGATAGCGGTCACCACCATTGTGGCTCTGTTTGTGCCTACGGCAGTGCCCCTCGTCGGTATGCTCATGTTCGGTAACCTTATCAAGGAAATCGGCTCGGACACCTCCAGGATTTTCCAGACAGCCAGCAACGGCCTGATGAATGCGGCGACAATATTCCTCGGACTCTCCGTCGGTGCTACCATGACCGCGGACGCATTCCTCAATTTCAAGACCCTCGGCATCGTTGCGGGCGGATTCTGCGCATTCGCGTTGAGTATCGCCAGCGGTATCGGAATGGTCAAGATCTGGAACCTGTTCGCCAAGAAGAAGATCAATCCGCTCGTCGGAGCGACCGGCCTCTCTGCAGTGCCTATGGCGAGCCGTGTATGCAACGGCATTTCCACCAAATACGATCCCAAAAACCATGTGCTCAACTATTGCATGGCTTCCAATATCTCCGGTGTTATCGGTTCGGCAGTCGCTGCCGGTGTGCTGATTTCATTCCTCGGATAAGAGTTGGTTCGGAACGATATTCCAAGGCGTCCGCTTCGGCGGGCGTCTTTTTTTGTATGCGCCACAAAAGGCCTCGGGCAGGCGGTATAATCGCCTGTTCTGGGGTTAATATTAAACTTTGCTCCGCGTGCTTCCTGATATAAAAATAATGTATATTGATTATCAGTATGTTACAAACGCAAATGTTAAACTTTTTATTGCGCGATTAAACTTTCTTTGTATATATTAGTCGACTTGAATGTCGGAATATATGAAAAAAAGAGCCGTATTTGCGTTGCGTATGATGTTGGTGCTGTCCCTGCTTGTGGCAGGAAAGGCCGATTGTTTTTCGCAGCGTCATCCGGTCGGGGACAACAATGCCTCTTTTACGGATTATATAGATGTCTACCAGCGTTGTCTGAGCGGACTGAAGAATACCCGCTGCAGTATGTATCCCTCATGTTCCGCTTACGCGAGAATGGTATTTGAGGACAAGCCTTTTCCGCTGGCATTTGCCTTGACTGCGGACCGTCTGATCCGTTGCGGTCATGATCTCGGCTATTATCCCAAGACATTTGCCTATGGCTATCGTGCCGCTGTGGATATGCCGGACGGCCGGACGCTTCCTGCAGCCCATGGGCAATATGCTGCATCTGCTGTACCTGATATGGGGCTGTTGTCATATATGATGAATTCGCGCAATTGGCAGGGAGCGATGGATGAGGTGGACAGGTTGCTGTATCAGCATCCGGAGGACATGGGGCTGTATGCCTGTAAATTGAGGTGTTTTGAGGGTTTGCACCATTATGAAGATGGTGTGTATGCATTCGGGCAGATATTCCCGGCGCAATGCCGGAATGATTATTCCACCGTCTATACTGCGGCCCATCTATATGATATACTGGGAGATATACCTGCCGCGACGGCATTGTACGAGCACTCTGCATCCTTGTATCCCCAGCAGCAGAGTGACAAAGTGCCTCCTTATGGCGAGTTGGGTATATTGTATGCAAAATCGGGGCGTTATGGCGATGCGGCTGAGGCATTCCGCCGCAAGGCTGCTGCCGACGGCAACACTGCGCTGCTCGAATCCAACCTCGCGTTGCTCCAGCAACTGGAGACTATGCGCAGGCGTAGCCCTGCGGCCGCTATGGCATTGGGTGTGATACCCGGAGCCGGTTATCTTTATTCCGGTCAGCCGGGAAATGCGTTGTCTGCGCTGATTATCAACTGCATGCTCGCCTATGCCTGCTATACTTCTTTTTCTTCCGGCAACGACGGGGTCGGGATCATAGTGGGCGGACTTGGGATTTCGTTCTATGTCGGGAATATTGTAGGCTCAGGCAGGAGTGCCAGGCGTTACAATGATATGAAGCATGATGCTCTGACGGGGCAATTGAGATTAAATAACCATTTTATATATTAAGTTATGTTCAAGCATTTTTATTCAGTTGCGGCTGTTTCCGCAGCGGCAATCCTCAGTCTCGTGGCACCTTGTTACGCTGACGCGCAGGTGACTCTTAAGGCCGGTACTCCCGTCGTTCTTGCGACTACCGGCATGGTGTCTACCAAGAGCGTGATTGCTGCCGGTACCATTGCCAAGGGACAAATCGGCTATTTCAGCAAACCGAGCCCTTTCGGACAGGGAGGAGAATTCTCTCTGCAGGTGAATGCCGTCAATGCTGTCAACGGTGCTCTCGTGCCGCTTTCCGGTGCCAATGTCTCCGCCTCAGGAGAGGATAGGACAGGACTTTCGATAGTCTGCGGTCTGTTTACCCTGGTGGGCTTTCTGATTCCCGGCGAGCCTGCCGAACTCCCTGCCGGTACACAGGTCAATGCCGTGGTCATGACAAATGTTGATGTGACAGCGTCATCAAAGTAGTCTTGTATTAATATCCGGATGCGGCGGAGAGCACAGCCCCTTCGCCGCATCTGTCGTTTTTGAAACAAGGGGTGCGCCGGCAGTTAGATTTTACAGAGATATTCTGTAAATTTGCTTTTTACGCCTGGTTGGCAGCGCATGCGCATTGTGCGCGATGACCCTGCCGGCATGGCAGAAAAAATGATAGAGTATGGGTATCTTTAATTTTTTCGGGGAACAGAATCACAATGTCTTTGACTACAAGCCGATGTATTATGACAAAGACAAGGAGGAACGCCGCCGCAAATTCGGGACGGTGGACAAACATGTAGACGAGGATAAGACCAAGGAGACTTATGCGCCCGGCTCGTATATCAAGGGATCCATGCGTGACGGCAACTATCAGCGTACGCGTTCGGACTCCAACCGTGCACAGAATATAATCGGTCTCATCGGGCTGCTGCTCTTGGCTATAGTGCTGTTCTATATAGCCAAATTCTATATGCTGCTGTAGACAATGTCCAATCTCAAGATACTTCCCGGCAATATTGCCAATATGATAGCCGCAGGTGAGGTCGTGCAGAGACCTGCATCTGTGGTCAAAGAACTTATGGAGAATGCCGTGGATGCCGGCGCGACATCCGTCAATGTGATAGTGACGGACTCGGGCCGCACGCTCATCCAGGTCATTGACAATGGCTGCGGCATGTCTTCGGACGACGCGCTGCTGTGCTTTGAGAGGCATGCGACCTCCAAGATAGCCACTGCTGAGGACCTGGAGGCTATACGCACATACGGTTTTCGTGGCGAGGCGCTCGCGTCCATTGCCGCTGTGGCGGAAGTCACTCTCAAGACGCGCCGTGCTTGTGACGAAATGGCGACGCAGGTGCATATCGCCGAATACAACAAGGTGACCACCTCCAAGACGGCCGCTCCGGTAGGCTCCAATTTCATGATCCGCAATCTCTTCTACAACACCCCGGCGAGGCGCAAGTTCCTAAAGTCCGATACTGTGGAGCTCAAGCATATCGTAGAGGAGTTTACGCGGGTCGCGCTTACCCGTCCAGACATAGGCTTTACACTTGCCAACAACGGGCATGACATATATGTGCTCCGTCCTGCCAAGTCGCTCAAATTCAGAGTGCTGGACCTCATGGGCTCTAATGTGGTGGGGGACATAGTGGATGTGGAGGCGGAGACTTCGCTGCTCAATCTGCACGGATTTATCGGGCGCCCGGATTCCGCCAAGAAGACCATGGGCAACCAGTTCCTGTTTGTCAATGACAGGTATTTCCGCAGCGCATACCTGCACAAGGCGGTGATGAAGGCGTACGAGGATTTTATTCCGGCAGGGGTGACGCCTGCCTATTTCCTCTATATTGAAGTCGATCCCCATGTCATGGATGTCAATATCCATCCGACCAAGACCGAAATCAAGTTTGAGGACGAGTCGGTGGTCTTCCAGATATTGTATGCCTGTATCAGGGAGGCTCTCGGCAAGAATTCGTTCGGGACGTCGATAGACTTCGATGCCGCCGGGGCTGTGGATATGCCGACATTCGGAAAATCATTTGACGCATATCATCCCATTACCACGCCGGCTGCGGACTTCGATCCGGCATTCAATCCTTTTGACGAACAGGGACCTGCCGATACATCCGCTCCGCAAATGCCGTCCATGCCTTCCATTCCGGATATGGCGACGGAACATGAATATGACGGTGGGATTGTACGCAGGGACCAGGATTACGGCAAACTCTTTGACTCTCCGGGAGTGCAGCATTCCAAACTGATGGTGCTGCAGGGCAGATACATATTGTCCGAAGTCCCGTCAGGAGTGATGGTCGTCAGCGCGAGGAGGGCGCTCGAACGCATTCTGTATGAGGGATTTCTCGAGGCTATATCCCATGATACTCCGGTCTCGCAGCAGACCTTGTTCCCTGTACAGGTGCAGGTCGGCGCCGCCAACCGTCTGTTGTTTGAAAAAGAGGCGGAGGAGTTGCACAGGCTCGGATTCGACATTACCCCGTTTGGCAATGACACCGTTGTCGTGAATGGTGTCCCCGAGGGCTATGGCAGCGATGCGGGCAGAGTGGAGGCGATGGTCTACGACCTGCTGCTGGTGATTTCGGACGGCACTGTGTCGGTCAGAGAGACCATGTTGCAGACCAGGGCGCAGAGGCTCGCCATCCTCGGAGCGTCCACATCGTCGGGAGTGTCTTCTCCGCTGGAGGCACAGAGCTTGCTTGACAGGCTGCTGGCTTGCGAGACGCCCGAGTTTACGCCTGGAGGACATCGCATCATCAGCATCATCAGCATGGACGATATAGACAAACGATTACAATAAACCAAGACGAATGGCTCTTTTTGACAATGTCCCGCAGGTGACCAAGAACCTGCTCATTATAAACCTCATCGTATTTGCGGCGACTCTGATCAACAGGGAGGCGATGATAATGAATTTCGCCCTGTTCTATCCCTCATCCCAGTATTTCCACTGGTGGCAGGTGATTACGCACATGTTCATGCATGGAGGGTTTTGGCATATATTCTTCAATATGTACACTCTCTTCATATTCGGCTCGGTGATAGAGAGGGTCATAGGCTCGCGCAAATTCCTCATCCTGTATTTTGTCTGCGGACTGGGTGCCGTTGCCCTGCATCTCGGAGTGGAGGCCGTGCAGGCGCATTCCTATATGGCGGCGATTGCCGACGGCTCGTCTCGGGCGATACAGCAGTATCAGGCTCTGAAGTTTACTCCCACGCTCGGCGCGTCCGGTGCGATATATGGACTGCTCATAGCATACGCCATGCTCTTCCCGACAGCGAGACTGACATTGATATTCCCTCCCGTGTCCTTGAGCGCCAAGACATGGGTCATTATATTTGCGGTAATCGAAATGGCTACCGGCGTGACCGGTCTGGCTGACGGAGTGGCGCATTTCGCACACCTCGGAGGCATGCTGTTCGGATACTTGCTGATACGGCGTTGGAGAGACAACGGAGATCTGTTCCAGAGATATTGATAATCACATGAATACAGCAGATTCTATCAAAGAGGCGGTGCGCGTCATGCGCGAGGGCGGAGTGATACTCTACCCGACAGATACGATATGGGGTATCGGTTGCGATGCCACCAATCCAAAGGCTGTCGCCAGAATATACGACATCAAACGGCGCCCGGACAGCAAGTCTCTTGTCCTGCTGGCTGCCGACATGGATATGGTTGCGAGGTATGTCAGGCGCATTCCGGACATTGCCATAGACCTCGTCGAGGTGAATGACCGACCCATGACAATAATCTATCCGGAGGCCCTTGCTACTGAAGCCCCCCAGGAGGGGCAGGAACCTGTCGCCGACCATCGCCGCATAGCGTATAATGCTGTCGCAGAGGACGGTAGTGTAGGTATCAGAGTGCCGATGGCAGATTTCTGCAAGGAATTGGCGTCGCGTCTGGGCAGACCTCTGGTCTCCACCTCCGCGAATGTCTCCGGAGAGCCGTCTCCCAAGAAGTTCAAAGACATTCCCGAAGAGATACGGGGGGCTGTGGATTATATCCTGTCGCCCTCGCTCGAGAGAGAGTCTACCGGTCTCGCCTCGCAGATTATCAAGGTGGGGATGGATTCGTCTGTGGAGATTATCAGACAGTAGAGGGCTATGGAAGTATTCTATTCCAGGCAGATAAGGGACGGGCACTGCCGTCTGGACCGTGAAGAATCCTCCCACTGCGTGCGTGTCATGCGCCACAGGGTAGGAGACGAAATATATGTGATAGACGGTGAGGGGACCTTGTACACCTGCATTCTGACTGTCGCCGATCCGGAAATGTCGGAGGCGAGAGTGGAGAGGGTCGAGCCCGACTGGGGCGCGCATCCCTATCATCTGACTATGGCGGTGTGCCCGACCAAGAGCCTTGACCGTTATGAATGGTTTGCCGAGAAAGCGACCGAATGCGGTATCGATGTCATCGTGCCTGTCATCGGCGAGCGTTCCGAGCGCAGGGTGTTCAAGACAGAGCGCCTCCGCCGCATATTGCTCAGCGCGAGCAAGCAGTCGCTCAAGGGCGCAATCCCCGAAGTGCAAGAGCCGGTCGGGGTCAAGGAGTTTATCGCCTCGACGGCGGACAGGGCCGATGCCCTGAAACTCATCTGCTGCTGTTTCGAGGGGGAATCTCCGCGCATTTCCGTCAATCAGGCGATTGACGGTTTTGACGGCAGGGACATTATCGTGCTGATAGGTCCGGAGGGGGATTTCTCGAGAGAAGAGGCGGCATTTGCATTGGCGAACGGCTATCAGCCTGTGCATCTCGGACCTTCGCGTCTCCGCACGGAGACCGCCGCGCTGACGGCTGTCGAGGCTGTATATCTCAGAAAGGCATGCGTATAGGTCTGGTATCGGACAGTCACGGCGTGTTTTCTCCAGAGTTCAGGGAGTTCCTGGAGCCGGTAGACCAGTTGTGGCACGCCGGCGATTTCGGAGGAGGGCTGGATACGGCTGCGGAGTTTGCCGCATTCAAGCCGCTGGTCGGTGTCGTAGGCAATTGCGACAGCCGCGACCTGGTGCCGGATTATCCGGTGCACCGTTTCTTTGAGGTCGAGGGAATGAGTGTCCTGATGACACATATCGGAGGGTGGCCGGACCATTACGACCTCAAGGCTCTGGCATTGATAGAGCGGTACAGGCCACGTTTGTTTGTATGCGGACATTCGCATATATTGCGTGTCATGTACGACAGCCGTTATGATATGCTCACGCTCAATCCCGGCGCATGCGGACTGCAGGGCTGGCATCAGTTGAGGACGGCGTTGAGGTTCAAGATAGAAAATGGTGAAATCAGTGACATGGAGGTCTTCAAACTTCCGCGTTAGCACAATACATCGATAGAGCAATGGCATTGGGATCCAAGACAAAATCCGTGTGGTACTGCACTTCGTGCGGTAACGAGAGTTCCAAATGGATGGGACGCTGTCCTGCCTGCAACGAGTGGAATACCATGGTCGAAAAGACCTTGGACACAGGCGTCAAACGTGCTGCCTCCACCCGCGTGGGCTCGTCGCATAAACCTGTGCACCTCAAGGAAATATCGAGCTCGCGCGAGAGTCGCATCTCGCTGGGAAATCCGGAAGTGGACCGTATCCTCGGCGGAGGCATGGTGCCCGGGTCGCTCGTGCTCATAGGCGGAGAGCCCGGCATAGGCAAGTCCACGCTCTCTCTGCAGATACCTCTCTCCTGTGCGGATCTCAAGACATTCTATGTGACAGGCGAGGAGAGTGTCAATCAGGTCAAGATGCGTGCGGACAGGCTCGGCGGAGAATGTTCGGAGTGCTACATATACAGCGAGACCCTCATAGAGAATGTCATAGAGGAGGCGGAGACTCTCAAGCCCGGACTGATGATAGTGGACTCGGTGCAGACCATGTACACGGAGGCTGTGGAGTCTACCCCCGGCTCTGTCTCGCAGATCAAGGAAGTCGCCGCGTCGCTGCTGCGTTTTGCCAAGGAAAGCGGCATCCCGGTGATACTCATCGGACATATTACTAAAGAAGGCTCTATCGCAGGTCCCAAAATACTGGAGCACATCGTGGATGTGGTGCTGCAGTTTGAGGGGGAGAACAGGGGCTCGTACAGGATATTGCGCAGTATCAAAAACCGTTTCGGCTCGACTGACGAACTCGCTGTCTTCGAGATGACAGGCAAAGGCTTGCGTGCGGTGCTCAATCCGTCCGAACTCCTCATCCCCATGCACGAGCAGGGGCTCAGCGGTACGGCTATATGCGCCATGCTGGACGGGACGCGTTCGTTCCTGTTCGAGGTGCAGGCACTCGTGAGTTCCGCAGTCTACGGCACAGCCCAGCGCTCCGCTACAGGATTTGATGTCAGGCGTCTGAATATGCTCCTTGCCGTACTCGAAAAGAGGGCCGGTTTCCGTCTCAGTGCCAAGGACGTATTCCTCAATATGGCCGGAGGTATACGCGTCAGCGATCCGGCATGCGACATGGCGGTGGTGTGTGCAGTGCTGTCCTCCAATTTCGATTTCGCCATTCCGGCGGATGTGTGCTTTGCCGGAGAGGTAGGACTCAGCGGCGAGATTCGCCCCGTGGCCCAGACAGACCGCCGCATCAGCGAGGCCGGGCGTCTCGGCTTCCATAAAATATTTGTCTCGTCGTTTTCTTCCATAGAGCAGAAGCATGACGGCATACAGGTAATAAAAGTGGCAGATGTCCCTGCTCTTGTCAAGGCATTATTCAAATAAAACGTTATCTTTGTGCAAAATCGCGCAAAAATGACGTTCAGAACACTGTCTATCGGGCTTTTATTATTTTTCGGACTTTTCTGCACAGAAGCATCTCTCAATGCCCAGGAGTATGATCCGAACAATTATGAGTATGTCTACAATCCCTGCATCGACATGTCTACAGTGCCTGTGGACAAGGATGGCTATCATGTCATTTTCGACGGGGAGTCACTGATAGGGTGGCGTGGTTTCGGCAAAGACCACGTTCCGGACAAATGGTTTGTCCGTGACGGCATGCTCTGCTTCTATCCCTCCAATGGCGAGGGTGGAGACCTGATATATTCGTACCGTTTCCACAATTTCATCCTCGAACTCGACTGGAATATCGGTGAGGGTGGCAATAGCGGTATATTCGTGTATGCCAATGAAGTACGTACCTATACCAAGCGTGGGCGCGCATGCTGGCAGGACATCTACATCACGAGCCCGGAGTACCAGCTGCTCGATGACGAAAATCATCCCGATGCGCTCAAGGGCTCGACAGGCACCCACCGCTCCGGTGCCCTCTATGACATGATACCTCCTAAGGAGTTCAACGCCCGTCCTCACGGACAGTGGAACCATACCCGTATCGTCTGCAACAACGGCAAAGTGGAGTATTGGCAGAATGGCGTCAAGATTGTAGAATACCGCCTCTGGTGTCCGGAGTGGGATGCAATGGTGGATGCGAGCAAATTCTCAGTCGCCAACTGGCCACTCGCAAACACCCTGATGAAACAGATAGGCAGCGCGGACAAGCGCGGATACATCGGTTTCCAGGACCATGGCACGGATACCATGGTGTTCTTCAAGAATATCCGCGTCCGCATCCTGCCCGATTGATCCGCTGCTGATTACTTCTGGTTATCTGTTGCGCTGATTTCGCGCATATTGCGCTTGACTCTGCCGGTGAAGTCTCCGAAGTTCCAAGTGACTCCTGCCCGTATGCGTACGACAGGTTGTCTGGTGGAGTTTAAGATATTGTATCCGTAGGCCTCCATTTCCCTCACGGCTGTCTCGTATGGCAGCCAAGGCCTGTCAATGCGGATGTATGCGCGACACTTTTTCAACTGCTTGGATAATCCGATGTCCATGTTGAACAGGTTGTGCATTTTGACAGCCTGTGCGTTTGGCATCATTCCATAGTCGGGATTCTCGTATGAACCGTGGGTATAGATTTCCAGGTCGTGCGGGAGTTTTGCGGACACTCTGAAGCTGATGCCGTATTCAAAGTTGCTTATATCCTCTTTGTCCCAAAAGTATCTGTTCCAGGCGCACCTGGGACTCAGTGACACTCTTATTGCATCGGTAGGGTTCCAGACCAAGTTGCCGGATAGCCGTGTGGCGCGTTGTCCGTCTGTATTGACATAAGTGGATATTAATCTTCCGTCGTTGGATACAATCATCTCTCCGAATGCACCGATGTTACTCCAGTTGTATGCCGCCGTGGCGGAGATTTGTAACTTTCTCCCAAGCATATATGAATATACTGCCGTTATTCCGTTTCTGATTTCAGGTCTGACGGAGTTGTTGCCGGTGAGAGTAGTTCCGGCAGTGCTGTTGTCTTCGTATGTGTTGAGCCATTTGATGTCCGGCCTGAAAATTGTCTGATTTGTAGCGAGCCTGAGGCTCTGCCCGGGATGCGGGTAGTAGATTGCTATAATATTGTAACTGAAGTTGTTGTATTCCGTGATGTCTTTCGTCCTGTCGTATGAGCCAAGTGCCTGCAGGCTGAATTTTCCGAACGTGTAGGCGATGTTTCCGTTGCAGAATGCAGTCCTTTGCGGATAGTTTAGCAATATAGTACCTTCCGATTCGCTGCTGTATTGCCGTTGCCGGTATCCGGTGGTGATATAGTAACCGAAACGGTTTGTCGGTTTGTGAGAAAAATCCACTCCGACGCTCCATTCGGATGCCTGGGTGTCGTTGTTGCTGTCTATTCCGTTTATGTTTCTGTTGTAAGATTCACGCTTGTCTGTAAATCCTCCCTGGAATGTCAGCAGTTTTTCTCTATCAGATTTGAAATCATGCTGCCAAGACAGGGTCGCACCGATGTCGGTTGCGTCGTTGTCCGAGTCGGTGGAGGTGAATGTGTCTGCGAATGACGATGTTTTCAGACCGTTGGCGTCATTACGTTTAAATTCCGCTTTGAGAAACATCACGTCCTTGACTCCGATGTTGTAACTGGAATTCAGGGACAGTATGTGCTCTCTATCAACGGCGGTTTTGACCGTGTCATATGCCGCAAATGTCTTGTCTGGATTGTCTATGGATGTCCTTATAGAGGAGTTTTGTGTCTGTCTGGAATCGGTGTAGGCGGGTTTGTAAGACAGTTCCGTCACCGCTTTCCCGGTCTTTACAGTCAGCCCCAATGCGCCGTTTATGTTGTAGGCATCAGAGAAATGGATGCCCGCCAAGCCTGCAATGAAGTCAGAGAGTTCTTCCTTGATGCGTATGTCAATAACTGCGGTGTACATGCTGTAACGCCCGGTCGGAGAAGTGTTGAGATTGACGGACAGGACATTTTCTCCTTTGAGCAGTTCCGTGATGTAATCTATATTGGTACTGTTGAGGGCGAGATTCTTGCGGCCGTTTATAGTCACGGCGAATCTTCCGGTGCTCACATTGATGGTTCTCGTCTCAGGTGATACCGAGACCAGAGGGAGACGGGACAGCACATCTTTCAGATTCATACGGCGCAGTAATGAATCGCCAGCGACATCGAGCGAGACACTGCCCATGTCGAATTTGAGCCGTGTGCTTTCTGCACTCACGACAGCCGCGTCAAGGAGTTTGTCGTCCGGAGTCATGGTTATTTCTCCGAGATCAATGTGCTCTCTGCCGGCATTTATCGGAATGCTCTTGTCTTCATATCCGGGTAATACGAACAACAGCGCGGATGCATCAGATGAACGCAGTTGCCATGAAAAAGGCTCGCTTACGGTGAATTTGTGCTGACTCGGGCGTCCGTTTCCGTATGATACATAGCATACACCCCATTCCTTAGAAGAAGTATCGGGGACTGATACTGTCCCCGATACCTTAATTGTTTGTGCTGCCAGTGCAATGCACGACAACAGCAGGATGCTACTTGTCAAGAGTCTCCTTGTCATCATCCTTATAGGTGTTTGAATTAAATGTAATCCCGATTCTGGCCAGCTATCAGTTGTTGGATATAAATATAATCAGAAATCTGAAAAACCATGACTCTTATCGGAAATATTGATTATTTTTATACCGACATTCGGGTGATTGGCTCATCCGGTGTCGGTATCCGCTTGCCGCTTGTGCGCCGGCGGGGATAATTGTGTAAAATAATATCAGAACCGATGGATAACGCTAAAATCAGAGACATTGCCGGCAAGTTTGGCATACATGGAGAGATTCTCGATGTCAAGCCGCTGGGCCAGGGACTTATCAACGACACATTCCGCGTCGTCACTCCGGACGGCAGCCCGGACTATGTGCTGCAGAGGATCAACGACTCGATATTCCGCGATGTGGAACTCCTGCAGCATAACATAGAGGCTGTCACAGGCCATATCCGCGGCAAACTCCAGGCTGCAGGCGAGACGGACATTGACCGCAAGGTACTGACCCTCGTCCCTGTCAAGGACTCTGACAAGACCTACATCGTCGTAGATGGGCAATACTGGAGAATGACGGTGCTTATAGCCGGTTCTGTGACCAAGAACGAGGTCACCCCCGAGAGTTCCAATGACACTGGAAGGGCTTTCGGAGCATTCGAGGCCATGCTCGCCGACATTCCCGCGACCCTCGGGGAGACAATACCTGACTTCCACAATATGGAATTGCGTTCGCGCCAGCTCAAGGAGGCAGTCGCCGCCGATGCCGCAGGGCGTGTCTCCGAGCCGGAAGTCAAGGAGTTTCTGGACATTATCGCAGCGCATGACGAGGAGATGTGCAAAGCAGAGCGTCTGCACCGCGAGGGCATTCTGCCCAAACGCATCTGCCACTGCGACGCCAAGGTCAACAACATTCTCTTTGACGAACAGGGCAAGGTGCTGTGCGTCATAGACTTGGATACGGTCATGCCGAGTTATGTATTCTCCGATTTCGGTGACTTCCTGCGTACGGGAGCCAACACCGTCGCGGAGGACGACCCAGACACGGACAAGGTGGCATTCCGCATGGACATATTCGAGGCATTTGCCGCAGGCTATCTCCAGTCCGCATCCTCGTTCCTCACTCCAGTCGAGAAAGAGAATCTGCCGTTTGCCGCGCTTCTCTTCCCCTATATGCAGGCGGTGCGCTTCCTGACAGACTACATCAACGGAGACACCTATTACAAAATATCATATCCCGAACACAATCTTGTGCGTACACGCAACCAGATAGCCCTCTTCCGCAGCGCACTGTCGCATCTGGATGAGATGAAGGCATTTGTGGAGTCGCATTAATATTATTCAATAAAAAGAAAAATGGCAAAAAAGACAGTACTGGTATCCGGCGGTGCCGGGTATATAGGTTCGCATGTGACAGTAGAACTGGTGCAGGCAGGTTTCGATGTGCTTATCGCGGACAATTTTTCCAATTGCGACCGCACCTGCTATGACGGTGTCTGCAAGATAGTGGGTAGGGAACTCCCTCTCGTGGAAATGGATTTCTGCGATGCAGAGGCGGTCTCCCGTCTGTTCAGTGCCCACAAGATAGATGCAGTCATACATTTCGCCGCCTACAAGGCGGTGGGAGAGTCTGTCGCAGAGCCTATCAAATACTACAGCAACAATCTGGTCTCTTTCCTCAATGTGCTGGAGGCCGCCCGCGCCCAGGGAGACTGCAATGTCCTGTTCAGCTCCTCGGCGACGGTCTATGGAGAGGCGGAAGAACTGCCCGTGACCGAAAAGTCGCCCCGCAAGCCTGCCACATCCCCCTATGGCAACACCAAGCAGATGTGCGAGGATTTCCTGCGTGACGCCGTCATCGCATACCCGGGCTTCAAGGGCATAGCCCTGCGCTATTTCAACCCTATCGGTGCGCATCCCTCCGCGCTCATCGGCGAATTGCCCCGCGGCGTGCCCAACAACCTGGTGCCTTTCATCACCCAGACCGCCATCGGCAAACGCGAATGCCTGTCTATATTCGGAAATGACTATCCGACTCCCGACGGCACATGCCTGCGCGACTATATCGACGTGGTCGATCTCGCCAAGGCTCATGTCGCCGCAGTCTCCAGGATGACAGAGGGCAAGATGAAGGACAATTACGAGATATTCAACATAGGTACCGGCAGACCGGTCTCCGTGCTCGAACTCGTAAACACATTTGAAAGAGTCAACGGGCTGAAACTCAATTACAAGTTTGCCCCTCGCCGCGACGGTGACACGACCGCTATATGGGCAGACCCGACTCTCGCCGGAGAGGAACTCGGATGGCATGCTGGGCGTTCGTTGGACGACACCCTGCGCAGTGCCTGGGCTTGGGAAAAGGCTATTGCGCAAGACGCGCAATAAGTCTGTCGAGGACCCGCTTGACAGAGCCCGATTCGTTCTCGAGAGCGTTGTTTGTTATGACGGAGAATACGACAGTGTTCTCCGTTTTTCCGTCTTGGGGGAGTATGTAGCCGCAATATGCGCGCACTCCTCCCATAGATCCGCTCTTCATGCGTATGCGGCTCTTGAGTTCGTAAGGTGCGGCACTCATGCGGTCATAGAGCGTGCCCTCTCCCGGTATCGGGAACAGTGTGAGCCAAGTCCCGTACACTTCTGTACCAGCCATGGCCGTTAGGAAATCCACAAAGAACTCCGGGGAAATGAAATTCCTGCGTGACAGTCCGCTGCCGTCCTGCAGGCGTACCTTGTCCGCATTTACGCCCATCCCTTTCATCAGGCGTCTCTCCGCCACACGGCACGAGTCATAACATGCGGAGCCTGTGTACTCCAGGCCTATGGTCTTGAGTAGGGTCTCCGCATAGAAATTGTCGCTGCGGTGGAGCACTTCCTTGACTATCTTGTCTATGGTTGGAGAATGCGATTCGCCTATGACAGTGATGCTGTCCGCTGCTGCGGCCTTGTATATCCCTTTTGTATTGAGGTCGGTGCGTACCATTCCCTGCGGGTCGATGTCCGCGCAGGCCTCCGACATTATCCCCGATGACTGCAGGAATTCCCTGAAATGGTGCGCGCAGGTGTATGCCCCGAATCTGTTGGAGCAACTCTCCGTGCGTGACGCCCTGTCTATCCCGTAAGATCCGCTCATCTCGGCGACCGGGGCCAGTCCGCTGTTGTAGTAGTACAGCGCGTCTCCAGTGCCGGCAGGTCCGGTCACACCCGCATTCGTCATGGTGAGCCATGGTGTCCGTGGGAATATCTGGGATATGGTGATGCTGTCACCCACAGCCGCTCCGGGCGTTACGCGGTAGTCGATGACATTCTCATAAAAATTGAGACCCTCCGGAATGGCTCCGTAATAGAATCCGAGGTCTTCGGAGTCCCATCCTGGAATCTCACGCTCCTGCAAAGCCCTGCCGTCGCCGATGACCAGTCCGTCTATCGCAGTGATACCTGCCTGGGAGAGAATGGATTTCCAGCGTGTGAATGTGGCCTGCAGCAGTATTGCGCTCCTGTCCGGCGAGCCTGTGGTAGGGTCGCATCCTCCTATGATATACAGGTCTCCCTTGAGCCGTCCGTCCTCCACCGTGCCGCTGTATCCTATTCTTGTCCGGTAGCGGTAATCGGTCCCGAGAGCGTTCAGTGCCGTGCCGCAGGTCAGCACCTTGGTCGTGGAGGCAGGCACCATGTTGATGTCCTCATTGTATTCGGCGATGGCATCTCCTCCTATGGTCCGTGCGCAGATGCCCCATACGGCGTCATTGAGAGGCGCGCTCCCTGCAAGTTGCTGTATATAAGCACAAACATCCCCCTGTGCCGATACGCATAGGGGGAGTAAGATGAATATTGCCGACAGTATGGCCGTCCGTCTCATTCCGGACTACTCGGCTGCGCCTGCGGCCTTGACGTGATCCCTTACGACAGCGCTGAGTTTCTCGTACAACGCGTCTGTACGGGTCAGAACTTCCTGCCTAAGGTTGTTGTAGTATGCCCTCTTGTTGCCCTCGATGTCGCGGGCGTTCACCTTGTCCTTGAGTTCGTTGTAGAGGTCTACGGCCTCATCGAACAGTTTTGACAGTTCCTCTTCGGGAGCGTCTGCATTGAAATTGGCAAATACGGAGCAGTCGTCGATAAACGCTCCGAGAACATACTCGATGTCTTTTTTGAAAACTCTAAGATTCATGTTGTAATATCGTTCGGTTTCGTAGTTCAAATATAACGATATTTACGAAAAAACCCCTAATTTTGTGTTTATATGTCATCTTCTTCTAAACAAAAGATCTTATTGGTCGGTCTGGGTGGTGTATTTATCGGCTTTTTGCTGATGGTCGTACTCGGTTCCGTATATGTAAAGAGTTCTACCAACGAGTCTTGCATGTCCTGCCATGTGCATCCTCACGCCGAGGAATCCTGGGTCAGGGGCAATCACTACAACAGCCGTAGCGGTGCAATGACCGACTGCGCGGCGTGTCATCTCCCTCCCGAGGGGACGCCGGAGCATTTCTTTGCAAAGGCCAGGACGGGTATCAAAGACCTGTGGTCGTATATGTTCAAGGACAGCGACAAGGTCAACTGGGCGGCGAAGAGGGATCTCGAGTATGCGCAGAAGATAGTGTACAACGAGTCTTGCAAGGCCTGTCATGTCAATCTCTTCCCCGAGGGAATGGGTGACGACGGGGTCAAGGCACATATATATTATGAACTGAACGAAGAGTCCAAAGGCCTCCAGTGCATCAGCTGTCATCTGGACGCGGGACATGTCCTGCCGGGGTACAACCATTCCGCTATGGAGGGAGTGCCGGTCATAGCCTCTTCTGCGGAGAAATACAGCGAGGCGGCACATATTACCGCATTCGAAGACTATACGGAGACCGTGCCGGGTACTGCGGCGGCGATACGCATGATAGCCGTGCCGGGAGGTACATTCCTTATGGGAAGTCCTGAGGATGAGCCGTTTAGGCGCGAGGATGAAGGCCCGCAGAGGCGTGTCACGGTCTCGGACTTCTTTATGGCAGAGGTAGAGGTCACTTGGGATCAGTACTGGTCATTCTATTCTGAAACGATGTCCGAGGGACATACTCCTCCGGAGAAGATATACGCCAACAACGAGCGTCCCGATGTGGATGCGGTCAGCGGACCGACACCTCCATTCGGATCTCCCGACCAGGGCTGGGGAATGGGCTCGCGCCCTGCAATCACCATGACCTGGTATGCGGCGAAGACATTCTGCCAGTGGCTGTCGCTCAAGACGGGCAAGACCTACAGGCTGCCTACGGAAGCGGAATGGGAATATGCAGCCCGTGCCGGCTCGCAGACGGCATACAGTTTCCCCGGCAACCCCAAGAAATACTCTTCCGAGGGATTCCTCAAGGGTATCTTCAAGCCGGACACCACTTATATGGCGAGCCTTGCCGTGTATGCCCTCAACAGTGACGGGCAGACCGCCGAGCCGGATGCTGTGGTGGCTAATGCGTTCGGACTCAAGAATATGTATGGCAATGTCATGGAGTATTGCGAGGATACATATTCAGCCAAGGCTTACAGCCAGCTCCAGGACGGCGCTGTAGATCCGCACAGGCTCAAAGGCGGCCGCGAGCATGTCGTCAGGGGCGGTTGCTATGCGGATGACGCTTCGGAGTTGAGGAGTGCGGCGCGTGGCAGGACTTATCACAACGACTGGCTCAAGACAGACCCTCAGAACCCCAAGAGTATCTGGTGGTATTCGGATATCAAAGGCATAGGCTTCCGCGTCGTGTGCGAGGTGCCTGACAACATCAGAAATACGAAGTAGAATAATATGGAAGACAAGAAACTTGGCCGCAGGGAGTTCCTCGGCCGTTCGGCAATGCTCGGCGCAGCCGGTATCGTAGGGACATCGCTCCTGTCCTCTTGCGGAGGCAACGGCCGCAAACCGCTCCGCAAATCAGGAGAATACTATCTCCCCAGCGTGGAGGACAAGGCAATATCCGGGCGCAAACTCAGAGTCGGTATGGTCGGCTGTGGCGGACGAGGCACCGGAGCTCTCGGCAACCTGCTGGATGCGGCGGACGACATCGAACTCGTCGCTCTCGGAGACATTCTCCCGGGACAGTTGCGCAACTGCCGTGAGAAGATAGCCCGCGATTACGGGCAGACCATTCCCGATGAGATGTGCTTCCTCGGTTTTGAGTCTTACAAGCAGGTTATCGACTCCGGTATCGACATGGTGATACTCACCACTCCGCCGGTATTCCGTCCCGAGCAGTTCCAGTATGCTGTGGAGAAAGGCGTTCACGCATTCCTCGAGAAGCCGGTCTGTATCGACCCTGTCGGCTACCGCAAGGTGATAGCCGCCTCGCGCCAGGCCCGTCTCAAGGGGCTCTGCGTGCTCACCGGCACGGAGCGCCGCCACGAGCGTCCCTATGTGGCTGCTTATGAGAAGATTCAGCAGGGATATATAGGAGAGGTTATCAGCGGCGAGGTCTACTGGCAGCAGGGCAAGCCCTGGTATGCCACACGTGAGCCCGGCATGACGGATATGGAGTACATGATACGCGACTGGTTCAACTGGCGCTGGCTCGCCGGAGACCATATCGTGGAGCAGCATGTCCATAATATTGATGTATTCCTCTGGATGACAGGCGATTTGCCTCGTGCTGCGACCGGATTCGGCTCCAGGGTCCGCCGCCGTTCCGGAGACCAGTTCGATCAGTTCTCTGTGGACTTTGAATTTGCTGACGGCAAGAGGCTCCACAGTATGTGCCGCCAGATAGACGGCTGTTCCAACCGTGTAGGCGAGGTTATCCATGGTACACGCGGTCGCTGGATGAGCAAAAACAACAGCATCGTCGACCTGCAGGGCAATACTGTCTGGCAGTATGACGAGACCGAAGACAAGAAGAAATACAAACAGCACGATTCCTATGTGCTGGAGCATGTGGACTGGGTCAACCATATCCGCAAGGGTGACGCCTTTGTGGAGGCGGAGGACAATGCCAACTCCTGCATGGCTGCAATAATGGGTCGCGAGGCCGCTTATACCGGCGAGCGTACCTATTGGGAGAAGATGATAGTGTCGGATCAGAATTTCCGTCCCGAAAAGGTCGGATTCTTCGATGTCGACCTGTCCCAGTTTAAAGTACCCGTCCCGGGAGAATAATGAAAGGACTGTCATGGTCCGGAATGCCTCGAATCGTCGCCCATGTGGCGACGTTCGTGCTATTGGTACTATGTATCGGAGACATCGGTTCCAAGGCTCACATACAGTTGAGGGTAGAGCATGGGCGTCCTGCGTCCGCTCCGGAGCTGCCGTTCATGCTGACTCTACATTCGTTTGATATAGAGACTTATGAGGGAACGCAAGATCCCCGGCAGTTTACATCACTGGTGGCGGTAGTGGCTGCTGACGGCACTGCGAGGATGCTGGAAATCAGCGTCAATCATCCTGCCGTCATATATCCTTGGAGTTTCTATCAGGTGGGATATGATACCGCCAAGGGTGCGGACAGCGGATATTCTGTCATAGAATGTGTCCGCGATCCCCTGTATCCCGTCATGCGCATAGTCCTGTGGGCATTGCTGCTGTCATCGCTGCTGCTCGTCGTCAAATCCCTGCCGCGGGGGCGTTCCGGACGCCTGTGGTCGATTGTAGGGCTGATATTTGTATTCTTTGTGTGGCTGACTATGGACAGGGTGGGCGTCGGTGCGCAGAATCTGCGCCCGGTACTGCGCAGTCCCTGGTTTGTGCCGCATATTGTAGTCTATATGTTTGCCTATGCCGTGCTTACGGCTGTGACCCTGCTTGCCGCATGGTTGTGGATACGCTCGCAAAGACATCCTGTGCCTCCCGGCAAAATGGCTCTGTGCGACACTCTTACGCGCATCGGATGGGCATTGCTCAATGCGGGCATGTGCATGGGGGCGTTGTGGGCAAAACAGGCGTGGGGGGACTGGTGGAGTTGGGATCCCAAAGAAACCTGGGCACTGTTGACCTGGGTGGGCTATCTGGCTTATTTCCACCTGCGTGGCAGGTATATACGCGACCCTCGGACGGCATTCGCCCTGCTGATATTCAATTTCATGCTCCTGCAGATGTGCTGGTACGGAGTCAATTTCCTGCCCGGAGCCAGTATGCACACATATACGGGATAACGGTAGCCTATATATGAATAAATGCGCCCGCTGTAATGGCGGGCGTATTCTATTGTCTGAAGAACCAGGGGCTGTTGATGAGCCTTACGGCTCCGCTCCCGTCATCATAATGCCCGGAGACGCGTCGGGCGCAGATGATGTCCTTTTTGTAATAGTCCTTGTCGTCTGCTGCGAGAGAATTGATTCTGACGAGTTGTGAGGAGTGGATGATCTTGTGGTCTCCGAGGTAGATGCCTATATGTGATATAGGGCCTTCAGGGCTGTTGCCGAAAAATATCAGATCGCCCGGCTGCAAGGCGTCCATTGCTACGGATTCTCCGCACTGGGCCATTTCGTCCGCGTTGCGTGGGAGCAGTACACCGTTCATGTAGAAGCTCATCCATACGAGACCGCTGCAGTCCATGCCCTTGACAGTGTTGCCGCCCCAGAGATAGGGCGTGCCGAGAAACTTTTTGGCGGTGGCAATGATATTCTTTGCATCGGGGACGCATTTCTCTGTCCAGTCCCTAAAATCGAGAATGTCGCTGAATTTGGCGTATCCTGTCCTGCCGTCCGGCAACTGGACCTTGGCGAATCGTATGTATCTGTCTATGGACCCTTTGTCGTTGTAGACTTTGCGCAGCAGGTCTCCCATGACCAGGTCGCAGATGACTTCCGACATTGTGGACGGAGATTCGTAGACATGGCTGTATTCGGCCGTGCAGATGTATTTGTCCGCCTTGATGTAGTCGATTATGGCCTTGTCATCCATGAATGCCAGCGTCAGGTCTGTCGTCCATACATTGGTGTATGCCGGTGCGGTCGCGCTGAGTTCTACCCAATAACGCTCTCGGGCTCCGGTGCATGACAGGATGCTGCCCATGAGGGTCTGGCTCTCGAGGGCGGATTCGTAGTCCGGGGCGACGCGCAGGTTGTTGGATGATGTCGCTGTGACGGCCCATTGTCCCTGGGGCTTGGAGTCTTGAGCGGCTGCCGGAAATGCAAGCGCGGCTGCCGCTGCTATTGCCAATATGCTCAATCGTCTCATGGCGACAAATATAATCAAAATGCTCATAATGGCGCTGCGCCTACGAAAATCACGATTTCTTGGAGTGAAGTGCATAGGTTTTGTGCATTTTTTTTATATTGTCGTGGGTTTTGTTGGAGAGATGGTCCAATAGTGTTAATTTCTAAAAGTTATGAAGCCATGAAAAAGACGGTTCTTTGTTTATTGGCTATTGTTTTAGGTGTATTCACCGCCGCTGCGCAGAATGTCAAACTGTCCGGGGTGGTGTCCACCCCGGATTCTTCTTCCAAGGAGTGGGGTATCTGCTATATATCTTCCGGCTCGGAAAAAGTCGCGTCCCGTAAGTTTACTGTCGGAGAGGTGTTCGGCTGGCAGTTGCGTGCCCCAGGTACATATACATTGTCCTTTGTGATGCCTGGCTATGAGGAGAAAGTGCTGTCTGTCGAGATAGGCAGCGATACTCCGGAACATGATCTTGGTGACATTGCCATGATTGTGGACGACCATCTCCTCGATGCGGCGGTGGTGAGCACCGAAGGCGGACGCCTGCATTTTGACAAGGAAAGCATCACACTGGATGTTGCGGGGGACAGCCTCCTGCGCCACAAGAGCCTCAAAGATGTCATCGCGCGCCTTCCCCTCGTGTCTATCAATCGCGAAAACAATCAAATAGAGGTGGCTTCCGGACATTTTGC
>CAZKRZ010000001.1:20447-32075 GCA_964555325.1 uncultured Muribaculaceae bacterium | reverse complement strand
TCTGCCCGTGATTACGGTATCCCTTGCCTGAGGTGACAATCAGTTCCGCACGGTCATTCCCAATCAGACGGAGATCGTTGATAAAAGCAGTGGCATCGAGGATATTGAGTCCGAGGACATCTGTCCGACGATTGTCCAGCCACCATTGTTCTGCCGGCTCGATATAATATCGGACCGGCATATTCTTTAGAGGAATGATTGCCGAATGGGTCGCATCGGAGAGCAGGTATGGGGAGTCCTTGACAAGTGGCGTAATATCCTCAAGCAGTTGGACATATATGCTGTCATCCATTCCCTTGCGGTAGACATTGACATCGCGTTCTGTCGAATAGCGGTAACGCTCATAATCCAGCGGAGAGTCTATGGCGAAGACACAGGACGGATGATTGTCCGTGACCAGTTCGGCATAGCGCACCGCCGCACTGCCTCCCATGGAGAATCCTCCGATACAATAATTCGCCTGCTCCAGGTCAAAGCGCGAACGTATGTCGTCCACGATGCCACGGAGGCATTCCTGGCTCTCTGCAGAGAAACTGTATGACTCGACGCCGTCCTGGAGCGTGGCGATGAATACGGCGATTCCTGCCCTTGCGGCCTCCGCAGGCAGGTCCGTATTGTCCATAACGCTCTCCGCAGTCTCTCCGAAACCGGGAATCAGGACCATGTACGAATCGACTTCCCCATTCGCAGGAATAACGGCAATATAATTGCCGGAATGACTGCCGAGGGACACAGAGGTCACTGTGAACGCATTTTTCTCTGTACAGGATAAAGTCATCAAAACCACGGCTACAGCCGCCAGGAACCTATTCATTCTCATATTGTCGGGTATTACATCAGCGCGGCTGTCCGTCGTCAGACGATGAGGGTGCATGCTTGCGCGTAAACAGTATCACTATGAGGGTAAGAGCCTCGGTGACGGGCACAGCCATCCATATACCGGGCACTGAGAGGAATTTCGGGAGCAGGATAAATGCAGGCACGAGGAAAACCAGTCCGCGGAGTATCATATAGCAGGTAGCACGGCGGTTGTCCTCGACTGACTGGCAATAGCCGATGAGGGAAATGTTGAGAGCGAAGAATATCGCAGCGCAGGCGAATATGGGCAATCCTTTCACTGCCAGTTCGAAAGGCATGCTGCCGGGCTGCAGGAACATCGAAATCAGGGGACGGGCGCCGAATACGAGTATGCACATGCAGACAATGCCGCAGACGACAGCCGTCTTGACGCTGAGATGCAATGCTTCTCTGACACGCGCATTGAGATGCGCGCCGTGATTGTAGCTGATGATAGGCTGGGCGGACTGGGCGACGGCGTTATTGACCATAAACACTATAGGATAGAGGTAGCACGCGACGCTGAATGCAGCCACTCCGTCTTCGCCGAGAGCGCGTATGAAGACATAGTTGCCGGTCAGCATCATCACAGCCATGGCCAGTTCGCCGAGCAGCGAGGAGAATCCGCTCCTCACCATGTATCCGAGGTTGCGCACGGTCAGATGCAGGCTCGTGCGTGTCCATTTGAGCCTGTACAGATGTACTGTGATGGACTTGCGCCCCATATACCAGAGCACCATTACGGCGGCTATGGTGCAGCATACCGTAGTGGCGAGGGACGATCCTGCCACTCCCATATCCAGAGGGAACACGAAGAGCCAGTCCAGAAACACATTGAGAGCACTCGGTATAATGCCTACCATGGAGGCGAACTTGGGGCTGCCGTCCATACGTATGATAAATGTGCCTATCATCTCTAACAGCATGGAGACGCAGCCGGGCAAAAGGGCTACAAGATAGTCCATTGCATACGGTAGTAGAGCGTCACTGCTGCCAAGAAGCCTTAGGAACGGCTCTCTGAATATATATACGATGACCGCCAGCAGAGTCATCAGCACAGGCGCAGCAAACAGGGCCTGCGTAACATTGATGTCGGCGGCCTTGCGGTTGCCCTGGGCAAGATGTATGCTCGCGACCACCGAAACGCCCACTCCGAACATCATCGCCATCCCCGTCGTGAACAGAAACAGCGGCGCAACTATATTGACCGCCGCCAGAGCGTCACTGCCAACTCCCTGACCGACAAATATACCATCCACCACCGTCAGAAGCGAGGTAAACACCAACGACAGGAGCGTCGGGAAGAAAATGCTCCTGAAGAGCGGAGCGATCCTGGTCGTTCCGAAATCAATGCTGTCCCTGTTGAGATCTTTCATAAAAAACGCTGAATGATTATACAAAAAATGCCGGATCAAGAATCCCAGGGCGGACCCTGCATCTTATCCAGCTTGGCGCAGTTCCGACTGCAAGCCCTCCGATGAGCGGCGCAAATATGGGTCAAATATACCTTATTAACAAATCTTTCTTGCTGATTTTGCGTATCTTTGGCGGCCATCGGCGATATGCCGTCATAACAAGTACTTGAGATGACCAAGACCAATGTCGCGCGCCTGCTGGATACTGCAGGCATCCAATATGAACTCATTCCCTATACATGTGACGAGAACGACCTCTCGGCACAAAAGGTCGCTGCGGAACTCGGTGAGGATGTCGAACAGGTGTTCAAGACCCTCGTCCTGCGCGGTGACAGGAACGGATGTTTCGTATGCGTCATTCCGGGAGATTTCGAGGTGGATCTCAAGTTGGCGGCGCAGATTTCCGGCAACAAGAGTTGTTCCATGCTGCATGTCCGCGAATTGCAGCCCCTGACCGGATACATACGCGGAGGTTGCTCTCCCATAGGCATGAAAAAGAAATTCCCTACATACATCCACGAGAGCGCGATGCTGTATGACTTTATCTATATAAGTGCAGGAGTGCGCGGACTGCAGGTCAAAATCTCCCCTACCGACCTGATAGCAATCACAGAAGCGGAAATATACCCTATATAATCCGCGCTGCGCCGGAGGTATCCCTCACGGCAGAATGTATTTGAAAAGGAAGTGATTCGGTTGGGATTCGAACCCAAGACCCACAGCTTAGAAGGCTGTTGCTCTATCCAACTGAGCTACCGAACCGTCATTGCGTCTCGCAAGGAAACGCAAATATAGTCAAGTTAACGGACTTTAGCAAGTGGAAGATACACTGCATACTCTCCGTGGACTATGCGTTTGCGCCCGTCCAAGGCTTCATTACGGTATTTTGACTTGGTCACCAGCACGCCATCTTGCGGTATGGGATCGTCCGCTCCGATTTTGACGACATCGCGTCCGAGATACACATCCATGTTTTCCGGGCGGTACACCTTGCGTACATAGACGGTCTCTCCCTCCGGAATCTCGCGGCACAGATTACCGTACCCGACATAGTCATTGATGACAGGCATCAGCGGCGACACCATCAGGACACACAGCAACAGCCCGGTCGCAAAAGGTATGGCGGCCCGTATACCTGCCTTGCGTCTGAACAGAGCCACTATCGCTGAAATGCTGCCACCGGCAAGGACCAGCCCGGCTGCCACTATACATATCGCCCCTCCCAGGAAAGGAAGAACCCCTGCCCAGGGCACATCGACGGACCTCAATCCTGCCAGTACCACGCGCTCCGGAGCCACTAACAGATACAGCACAGCCAAGCCCAATACGAGACCTATCAGAGCTAATACTCCCAAGGGTACTGCCACAAACCAGTCCATGCACTTGCGCCAGCTCGTCCGCTCCGTGACCATAGGCACGAGATACACGGCAAAGGGGAATATCGGGGCAAGGTATATCGAGAGTTTGGCACTGAAGCAGCTGAGCATCACGAATGTAGACAGGATGACGCAGAGGAATATCTTCTCGTCCTCACTGACACCCCGGCGCATGGTAAACAGGGATACCGCCAACGCACCGACGCAGAGTATGCTCCACGGCAGGAGCACCGGCCATATCTGTACGAAATAATACCATATAGGCTCGCTGTGGTGGAAGGAGCTGACGGCACGCCCTACAGTCTGATGGAAAAGCAGATTATTGAGGTACTCCTTGCCTCCGTCGAGATATACATCGAGAAACCACACTGCGCAGCAGCACAGCATAATCATCCAGAAATTCTTGCCAAACCACCAGCCGAAGCGCGTAATCACCTGACCATCAGTAGACTCAGAAGATGCGGCAACCTCCTCTGCCATAGGCTTTTTGCGCCTGCGCCACTCGACAATGCGCACGGAGAGTATATACACGACCACCGTCACTATCGGCACCAGCAGCCCCACAGGCCCCTTGGTAAACAGCGCGAGGAATGTAAACACTGCAAACTGGTCCTTGCGCCCCCGGCGAAATGCATACAGAGCCAGCACATCGAACATGATCATGAGCATATCCATACGCAGGAACACGCTCATACCGAGGAACATCGCCGTAGACGACATCATAAATGCCATAGCCGCCCTGTCGGCGGCCGCACGTCTGCCCATCACCCATTTGTCCATGACCAAGGTGATGACCGCAGCCGGCACGAACGAGAACATCGACAACGCAAACATGGAATGCTCGCCGAATATCAGCCGGCACAGCATTATTATCCATATATAGAGCGGCGGTTTGTCCGCATACGGCACTCCCTGATTGTAGAATGCAAACAAATGCCCGTCACGCAGGGCCTCATCGGCGATACTTAGGTAACGGAGTTCATTCGCAGGAGAAAAGTCCCTCAACGCCATCACCGGAGCCAGACATGCCAGCATCAGCAGCAACACCCACCATACAGGGTATTTCTCGAAAAGTTTTCTCATCGTCATTTCTTTTTAGGAAGAGTTGAAGTTCAGGTTGTTTTACGCGCGGACAGGGCAATCCAGATATTGCGCAGGGAGGCGACAATGCCGAACTGTCCTATGACCAGCACCCAGTCGTGCCGTATCAGACCATAGACTATAATCATCAGCGCTCCCGTCACCGCCAGTATCCAGAACATCAGCGGCAACTTCGACACCTTGCGCCTTATGCCATATATGACCTGATACACAAAACGGGACTTGTATACCAGCTGTCCGGCAAGACCGAAAATCATCAGATTCAGAGGCATATCCTCGCTCGGGCGAAATGTCTCCACAAAGCGCGGCACATCCTGCAGCAGCGCAATCACCACCACTACCGGGAATAGCGCCTGCAACACCGGCACTATACGGGGCAGTTTGCGATAAAGACCCTGCTCCCATATATTCCACATATAGATATAGTATATGAATACCTCTCCTGCGAATATGGAAATGTCCTGCCTCAACCACCCGTACAGAAACAATATCATCGAGGCAAGTATGCTCAATACCCAGAATGACGGAGGCGATACCACCTCATGAGCCTTTTCCGACTTCCACCACTGTATGATGACCCTGAAGAAAAACAGAATCTGAGCGGAAAAGCCTATCATATATACCCACCAAGGACTGTCCATAAGCTCTACAGGTCAGTATTTTTCACAGAATAGTTGATATACCTCGGACGCATCCAGCGATAGGCGAAACAGTCCATGAACGGTCCTGCAAGACGGTTCCATAAGTGGAATTTGGACGCTCCAGCCTCTCTGGGGAAATGCCTGACAGGCACCTGCTTGTATGTAGCTCCTTCCTGCAGGAGCACGAGCGCAGGGAAGAAACGGTGCATGCCCTTGAACAGCGGAATGCGCTTGGCAACATCCGTGTGCAGCACCTTGAGCGGACAGCCGGTATCTATGGCTCCGTCTCCCGTCATCATCCTGCGCCAGCCGTTGGCTATACGCGACTGGATGCGCTTGAAAGCGCTGTCCTTGCGTGCCGCACGGATGCCTATTACCATAGAATATTCCTCTATATCGGCGAGCAGCAGGTTGAAGTCTTCGGGCGCAGTCTGCAGGTCAGCATCTATATAGCCGAGATACTCCGATTCCGTATAGTCGATACCGGCCTTGATAGCGGCAGAAAGGCCGCAATTGCGTTGAAATTCAATATAATAGAAATCAGCATTACGGGCACAGACCTCTCTGATCAGTTCTGCGCTGCCGTCAGTCGAGCCGTCATTGACAAACAAGACACATGCCCGGACCGGACAGGTCGGCAGATACTCCGAAAAGCGTTTTTCGAGGCGCTCCATATTGTCCCGTTCCTGATAGACAGGACAGATGATAGTAAATCTGTACTCGGAAGTGTGGTTGTCCATAATCTTTATCGTTTCAGATGTTTGTCCGCAAAGTCGAGATAATGTCTCCAGTCCTCAACGGTAATGCCGTGGGCACCTTCCCTGATATGGTATCCGAGCAGCCCCTCGTCAAGGCCGAGGAAACGGTACACCTTGGCAGCCTCCTGCAGCGCGAGCCTCTCGCCTACCGGATCAGCCCAGCCGTCCTGCTCCGCACTTGCCACATACACAGGTCGCGGAGCGACGCATGCCAGCAGTTCATGCTGATCGAAAGGCAGTTCGTCCTCGCGGTCGTTGTATTTCTTGAAATTCTCGCAGAACCAATGAGGGAATGCCCTGTTGATGGCGTGCACCGTCTCTCCTATACGCCTGCGAGACAATGCCGCGCCACAGCAGCCGCTGTCATTGGATATGACCATGGCAAAACGCTCGTCATGCGCTCCTGCCCAGAGTGCCGCCTTGCCCAGACGGCTGTGTCCGAACACCGCCACGCGACTCGCATCAACCCTGTCATAGGTCTCGAGGTAGTCGAGAGCCTGGCTGAGCCCCCATGCCCATGCGGCTATATTGCCCCACTGGTCAGGCTCCTGGGTCCTCTGTCCTTTCTTGTATATCAGTCTGGTGAGGCCGTTGCTGCCTCCGTCGGCAAAATCCGGATCGACATCCGAAGTGAAGAATGTCGCTACGCCGTAACCCCTGTCTATAATCTCCTCTATAGGCCAGCGGCTCGCCTGCGAACCTCTCTCGACAGGCTGCCAGATGCCGTATTTATTCTTCTGACGGGCTCCGTAAGTGTCATTGAACGCCTCATGAATGCCGGGGTCGTCCGCTATGGCTGTATTGCCCTTGAAATTGACACCAAGAAATACGGGCACAGGGCCTTTGGCGTCAGCAGGGGTATACACCAGCAGGAGCACCTTGCGATAGCCTCTGCCGTCATCCATATATATCTGGTCGACCTCATGACGAATGGCTTTGCCGCCGAATGCAGGCTCCGCCTCGGACTCGATTACATTCTTGAGCACGGGGACCCTGCCTGGGTCTTTGCCGAACATCTCCGTCTCAAAGAGTCCGAGGAGTTTGGGACGGCGCTGCGAGTACCACTGCTCCGCATTCTCTACCTTGGAGCCGTCCTGCATGGTCAGAGGATCAGGCAAAGTATAGGGAGGAATGGCCTTGGGGTTGGAATTGTAGTATAGGGTCTCCTGCTCTATCTCACTCACAGCGTAGGGCTGGAGATTGGCGGCATGGGCGCACCTCTGCGCATTGACGATGCGCTCCTGCTCGAGATGGGGAGGTATATAGCTATTGCCCACCACGCTCGTGCCGAACAGCGCCTCATAATAGGTACAGGCTGCTATGTAGCGTCCGTACCAGAGAGACAGATGAAATCCGTCACGCGTGACATTCTCTCTGGTGAATGTACCTCTGGAATTCTGTATGGCCGTACCGCTGGGGACTATGCCCAGTTTGTATTTCTTAACCATGGCACGATTGGCCTCGGTGAGGCTGTTGTACATATACAGCTGGTCGCAGTTGTAACGGGCAAAATTCTCATTGGTGGCGTTTTTGGCATGCGCCCATGTCTGGTGCATCATCAGGCGGACGCCCTTGGGTGTACGCGCACGGGCATATTTGACGAAATTGCCCATATACGGCTCATAGGACTCGACCCTGCCGCAATAACGCGAACTCTGCTGGAATGTCACCACGTCCCACGCATCGTCGGCAAATGCTTCCGAGAGCCTGAAATCATTCTTTTCCGTCATGCTGCCGTCTGCGGCTATCTTGCGGTAACGGTATGCGGGGGCGTCAGACTCGGCGTTGGACCAGTGCCGCTCGAGCGAGCATCCGCCTATGTACAGGCTGCCTATTATGAGCACCTTGCCGTCAGCGGCGGCTATCTCGTGCAGATTCTGCTCGACAGCGTCCTCTCCGAAACTGTTGCCCACGGTGAGCAGACGGAGCGTGTCCGGTACAGACGGACGGGCATAGGACCCTACCGCCGTCAATGTCAGTACCAGCACAATCGAAATCAAATGTTTTACGCGCATATAGCATTTTCTTTTATCTGTCAAAGATATGCAATTAAATACGAAATCGCTATCTTTGAAAGATTGATTCGACCGAAGTTTGGAGTCCGACGCAGGTCATTTTTTCAGAACAGTTTCTAAAAAGGACGGAATGTTTAAGATTATCAGAAAACAGATGCTGACCCCGAATATCTGCAAGATGCAGATAGAGGCTCCGCTTATCGCGGAAGCAGCCTTGCCGGGACAGTTCCTCATAGTGAAAACCGGAGAACTCGGCGAACGCGTTCCCCTGACTATCAGCGACTACGACAAAGAGAACGGCACGGTGACAATAGTCACCCAGTCCATAGGCGCGTCCACCAGGATGATCAACAGCCTCGAAGAAGGGCAGGCCCTCGACAATGTGGTCGGACCTCTCGGCACGGCGTCCGAGTTTACAGAATGGGACGAGGAAAGGCTGCGCGGAGAGAAATTCGTATTCCTCGCCGGAGGCGTGGGCACGGCACCTGTCTACCCGCAGGCCAAATGGCTGCACGAGCACGGAGCGCAGGTGGATGTCATCATCGGTGCGAGGACGGCGGACCTGCTCATCTACACCGAAAAAATAGAGGCTGTATGCGACAGGCTCTATCTGTGCACGGATGACGGTTCGGTAGGATTTCACGGAGTGGTGACAGGCCAGCTCGAAGCAGTGGCGGCAGAGCGCGGATATACCAGAGTGGTGGCGATAGGTCCCATGATCATGATGAAATTTGCCACGCTGTCCGCCCGCAAACTCGGTTTGCCCGTCACGGTCAGTCTCAACACCCTGATGGTGGACGGTACGGGAATGTGCGGAGCATGCCGCGTGAGTGTCGGCGGCCAGATGAAGTTCGCATGCGTGGACGGTCCCGAATTTGACGGATACGAGGTGGACTTCGACGAGGCGATGCGTCGCCAGAGGCAATATACGGAAGAAGAAAAAGCAGCATTGGAGAGATATGGCAAATAAGATAGACAGATTGCAGCCCCGTGAGCAGGAGCCCGCGGTGAGGGCGCACAATTTCGAAGAAGTCTGCTACGGATTTACCGCCGAAGAGGCCCGTACAGAGGCATCCCGCTGCCTCCATTGCAAGAATCCGCGCTGTGTGTCGGCATGCCCCGTGGGCGTGGACATTCCTGGATTTATCGCGCATGTCAAGGACGGAGACTTCTCCGGAGCGATGGAAGCCATATCGCGCGACTCCACCCTGCCGGCAATCTGCGGAAGGGTATGCCCCCAGGAAAACCAATGCGAGGGCAGTTGCGTGCTCGGCATCAAGGGGCAGAGCGTAGCCATAGGACAGTTGGAAAGGTTTGTCGCCGACTACAACAGGGAGCATGAGACGGCTGCGCCTGCAGGAACGCAGGCAGCCCCCAACGGGAAGCGCGTCGCGGTGATAGGCTCCGGCCCTGCCGGACTTGCCTGCGCCGGAGACCTCGCCAAGAAAGGCTACGCCGTCACAATATACGAAGCACTGCACAAAGCAGGCGGCGTGCTCGTTTACGGCATCCCGGAGTTCAGACTCCCTAAAGACACTGTGGTCAGGCACGAAATAGACGCCATACGCAGGCTCGGCGTGGATATACAGACCGATGTGGTCATAGGCAAGACCATATCCATAGACAAACTCCTCGACGAGATGGGCTACGATGCCGTATTCATCGGCAGCGGAGCAGGTCTGCCCAGATTTATGGGCATCCCGGGAGAAAACCTCAACGGAGTGTATTCCGCCAATGAGTTCCTCACCAGGAACAATCTCATGAAAGCATTCATGACGGAGGCATGGACTCCTATCAGAGCCGGGCGCAAGGCCGTCATCATCGGAGGCGGCAATGTCGCCATGGATGCGGCGCGCACGGCACTCAGGCTCGGTGCGGATGTATCCATCGTGTACAGACGCACCGAAGTGGAGCTCCCTGCACGCAAGGAGGAGGTCCACCACGCCAAACAGGAGGGCATACATTTCCAGATGCTGTCCAACCCTGTGGAAATCATCGGAGACGAGAACGGACGCGTCACTGCCATAAAATGTATCAGAATGGAACTCGGTGAGCCCGACGAGAGCGGAAGACGCTCCCCCGTCGCTGTGCCGGGGTCGGAGTTCGAGATAGAGACCGATACCGTGATAATGGCTCTCGGCACCTCGCCCAACCCTATGATAGTGCGCAGCACCGAGGGTATAGAGACCAACAGGCGCGGATGTATACTCGCTGACAATGAGGGTGTGACCACACGCGAGGGCGTATTCGCCGGAGGCGATGCCGTCAGCGGAGCAGCCACTGTCATTCTGGCGATGGGGGCAGGCCGCAAGGCCGCAGCAGCCATCGACAAATACCTGTCGGAGAAACGATAGCGCGCAGAACTCCCGCAAGCCTTCCCTACGGCAATACGGAGAATGCCATCTCCGGACAGCAACATCAGTCCTCCGGACGAAATAGAGGCAACAAAAACGGCGGTCGGCTCATTTGAGATTCCGACCGCCGTCATTTATATACAGTGCTGTACTATTTCAGGACACAACGCACGGAGCGTCCGTACATGCTGCCATACCAGGCACTGCCTATGCCCTGGTTGCCGTCCATCCAGATACCCCACATATCCCAGGTCTGGCCTACATTGCTGCCTGTCCAAAGGTCCACGCCCCACCAGTTCTCCTGCTTGCCGCTGTCACGGCTGATAGAACCTGCCTGAGGTATGAATATGGCACCGTTCATGTGCCCGGGACCGCAATCAGTCTGCATCACGACAGGGTCAAGTCCGACATAGGCACCAGCCACAGGCATTCCGTTAGTCATCCAATAGTCAAACCAGAATTTCTTGGTCGGTTCATCCAGTCCCAACAGAGCCTTGAGTTCATCGAGTGTAGGCACTCTCCAGCCGTCAGGGCAAGGGTCATTCTCTTCTGCCCACCTGTCTGTCATCGTATCCCTGGCGCCGGTCTCGAATCCGGGTACAACCTTGTCCGGATCGCCGTGGTCATTGGCGGAATAGGAGGGATAGCCCTTCTTGGTATTCCACTGATACAGGCATCCGCGCACCGCGCTGTTCTTGCCGAATGTATCAGGGGCATCCACATTGGCATTCGCCCAGACCAGGTCTCCTATCTTGGTACCCACATGCTGGACATACACCTTGCGCTCCAGACTGCCGGCCTTGACGGTGACATTAGCCGTCCTATAACTGTAATCGGCTGACTCGGCGACTTTTATCTTGAATGTACCGACACCTATCGCCGTGCCGTCCTCTATCGTACACCAGTCCGCGTCGGACTCTGCGAACCATTCTCCTGCCGTAGCCACGGCAATGGGGAATGTACCGCCCTCGACATCGGCATAGACATTATATATGTCGAGATCGAGGTCTGTCGCCTCGGGTTTCGGACGGCCTGTCTGCGTGATGACAATCTCATGGCGGACACCGTCTCCGACTATTGTCGCCACAGCCGTTCGCTCCGCATCATAGTCCAGAAACTTGCTGATCTGGA
>CAZKRZ010000001.1:0-20437 GCA_964555325.1 uncultured Muribaculaceae bacterium | reverse complement strand
ATAGTACCGTCGCCCTTGAGGTAGGACGGCATCAGGAATATCCAGCCGCTGCCGTCCCGGTATTCCACAGTGGTCTTGGTAGCGACATTGGACTGGACCTTGACATTGAATTCTCCGCCGTCAGTATTGACGGTCATGGTCTCGACATCAACGGCCAGAGACGGAGTCTCCTCGGATTCGCACGCCGCAAATATGGCTGCGCATGCCACCAAGGCAATAATTGCTTTACGTTTCATATCTTATTCGGTTATTAGTCTGTATACCTTGCATGGAGACATGAGGAGGGAGCCTCCCGTACATGACGCCTCACCCTCTCTGACCCATACCCCGTCACGGTCGTAATGGCCGTACTCGGCGGAACGGACACTGCATGAGAATGACATGGTATCGGCCTTGGTGGACGCCACGGTCAGATAGCCGTTTCCTCTTATAGCGAATGCCACGCCGCGCGAACCGGTCCGCCAACTGATTGATACAGAGCCAAGGGCAGCGGTCTCCTCGGCAGTGAATTTGCCTGCGGAGTCGCCAAGGTTGAATCCGTACATATTGTCAGTGTCCGCCGTGGCGAAATCATACCATGAGTCCTTGAATATCCTGTAGGCGTCTATCAGCCTGCGCGTCTGCGCCTTTTCGGAGAAATCGGGATTGTACACCCCTCTCAATGTCCAATCGGCGAGGAAAGGATGAGGAGTGGTGATGACTTCGAACACTTCGTAGCCGCAGCCCATGGTCAAGGCTTTCAGCGTCAGCAGGTCGTTGTTCATGTACTCTCCGCCATTCTCCGCGATATGGGAGAAATTGCCGGGAATGCCGGCTATCTGCGCGAGCCAGTCCTCAAGTGTCGGAATGTCATTCACATAGGGGTCAAATCCCACATAGTCTATCCCGTCCCTCTCGGTAATCTTGCGGCTCCACAGCACCCAGTCATCGTAGGTAGTGGTCTGATTGACACGCGTCCAACATTCGTACGGAACGGATTTGACCGCCTTGCCAAGAGCGTCGAGATGGTGTATCAGAGAGGGCCAGATGTCCATGGCGGCATAGCCGTGCGCCCCGTTATGACGGGTAGCCAGCATATCCGGCTCATTCTCTATCTGCACACCTATGACCGTATGGGGAGAGCCTATCAGAGCGTCGTAGTCGCGGACAAACTCCATCATCCTGGTGATTGCCTTGATTTCCCTGTCTACAAGGGACGCATTGCCGGGCTTGAGATAAAACTGCTTTCCGAGCCAGCCCTGATAGGCGGCGGATGGATTCAGTTCCGGATATGTATCTGTGTCACGGACAACGTAATCCGGCAGATAGCCCTCAACGGAGTAGCCGCACATATAACTGCCGTACCACAGTATCTCCAACTTCATCCCGTACTTCTCGCAATAGTCTATGTACGCCCGTACCGCCGCATCCGTATAACGGTCATAGTCCGTCTCCACATCGCTCCACGCTATGGGCACCTGGATGCAGGTGATATTGAGTCCTGCAGCCAGCGAGAAATAATCATCCAGATTGTCCAGGCTGCGGCCGTCCAGTTGCAGGAAATAGTCAGTCCTCAACTGCGCACCGAGCATCAGGAAAGGTTTGCCCTCCACTTCCAGACGGTATTGTCCGCCGTCAGGCACATCGGGGATGTCCGTCCCCTTGCCATTGCACGAAAGCAAGGAGACGAGCATCATGGCTGCCATGAGTGATTTCTTCATATACTTTATCATTCAGCACCCTGTCCTGCCTGCAGAGGCCATCCGGGATTCTGATAGAGGGTGGAAGCCTCCACATCACCGCCGCCCGTTATCAGGAAATGCTGCACGGCGATAGGATTCAGATAATGAGCCATTTTCCACCTGTATCCGTCATAGACCCTGTTGTTGGTCAGAATATGGTACGGAGCGCAGTATTTGCTGAATTCACGGGGTGAGATGTTCTCGCCCTCCTTGAGGTTGTTGCCGTTGGCGGCAAGGAATTCCTCATTGGTATACATGCTCTCCCACACATTGGCACCGAGGACATGATAGGGTGTGTCGATCATCTGGTCCATGGCACGCCATCTGCGGACGTCATCAGCCCTGAATCCCTCTCCCATCAGTTCGCAACGGCGCTCCCTGCGGATATTGAAGAGCACGGGATCGACGAGGTTTCCTGCGGAATATGCACCCCAGTCGGTCTTGGCCTCTATCTCCATGTCTGTGTTGTCGATTGTGACCTGCCAGTCACCTGCCTTTGCGCGGTTTCTGACAGCCGTCCAATAGGACTTGGCATCGGCATCGAGAACACCGTCGCGCTCGTAGCAGGCCTCCATGTAGTTGAGATACGCCTCGACGGCACGGAATACGATACAGCCGACATCACTCTTGTCGCGGACGGACTTGGCACCGTCGAAATTCAATCCCTTACGGATTGCATAACCTGTCGTCCAGCGCATGGACGCGGTGGAATTGACGATATTCGGCCAAGGCTCGACTGCGTAGGACTCCGGCCCTGCCTCGCTGTGGAGATTGGTATCTCCGGGCTTCTTGATGAATATTGCGGCGCGGGTATCCCTGCCCTCTGTAATCTTCTGCAAATCAGCATCTCCGGCATAATCATCGCCTGCCGCATATATGGGACGGCCGTCCTTCATGACAAACGCATCCACCATACTCTTGGTAATGCCGTAGCCCTGATTGGAGGCGGCGGCAAACTCCACTACGGAGTTGGTCACACCCTCGGCGACGCTGTATGCCTTCCAGAGCAGCACCTCCGAATAGCCGGACATATCAGTATCGGCAAACATGTCATAGTAGGGGTTGGCTGCAGCGGAGGCTGACGCCTGGAACACTCCGGTATTGTTGACGAGCTGATACTTGTCAGCGACCATCTTCGCTGCCGTCATGCTCTCTGTCAGGAAATACTTGATCTCCTCGTCAATGCTCCCGGACGGATAGGCAAAGTCGGGATGCGACTTCTTGCCGGGCCAGGACTCAGTGCCGGGGACGAATGCCGTACCCTTGAAATACTTGAGCCATGTGCCCTCGTACAATGCGACACGGGACTTCATCAGACGGGCGCAGTCCTTGTTGAGGCGGTTGCTTCCGCCACGGGGAGCGACATCCGACATGTACTCGATAGCCTTGTCCAGATCTGAGAGTATAAAGCGCGCCACTTCGTTGCGAGGTGCACGGACGCTCTCTGCGGTCAGTTTCTCGAGGTCATCCTCGAGGAGCTCAGTCACGATAGGGAAATCTCCGAGAGACTTGAGTTTGGAGAAATACATCCATGCCCTGAAGAAATACACCTCACCGATATAGTGGCGTATTCCGGACTCCGTGCCGGTAATCTTGCCGGCCTCGTAGTTATCCAGGACCTTGTCAAAGAAATAGTTGCACCTGTAGATGCCGGAGAATCCGTAACTTCCTCCGGTCTGTCCGACCTTCCAGTAGCCGGGTGCAAACTTGTCGCTCGGATTGGCATAGGCCATATTGTCCGTATCGGCATCTTCTGCCCATATTCCCCAACTCGTTGTCTCGTGCACGGGGAAGAGGTTATAGAGATCCGTCGCGTAAGCCCCGATATTCTCCTCCGTAGTCATATACTGCCCCGGAGAGAAGCTGGACTTGGGCTCCAGGTCGAGGAAACTGTCGCAAGCTGAAATCAGCGAGACCGAGAGGACGGCCATGCCGAGATATATTGATGTTCTGATATTCATAAGTTACCTGCTGTTAAAACGTTACACTCAAACCGCATGACCATGTCCTCGACAGAGGATACACATTACCGGTCTCATTCTCACCGACAGTCTCGGGGTCAAAGAGATCCGTCATGCGTGTAAAGGTGGCGAGGTTCTCTCCGGAGAAGTACAGGCGCAGTTTCTCCACACCGAACTTCCTTGTGAATGTCCCGGGGATGGTATAGCCGACCTGGAGATTCTTGAGTCTCAAATAGGAAGCATCCTGGACATAGCCGGTCTGCCACTGGACATTCTTTTCGGTATCGAAATATGGCCTCGGATAATAGCTGTCCGTATTGAGGCCCAGAGGGCTCTCTGGATCATCGCGGAAATAGTCAAGATGCTGCTTGAGCACCATTGTACCCCATTTGGACCAGCCACAGCTGCCGAAGAAGTATTTGCCGTGCTGGAAGAAGTCGCGTTTGCCGACACCCTGCAGGAATACTCTCAAGTCTATGCCCTTCCATGCGAAATTGAGGTCCAGGCCATAGTTGAAACGGGGAGTCATGTTGCCGATTACCTTCTGGTCTCCGTGGTCCTCTGTCGTCCATGAGCCGGCGTCTATCTTGCCGTCACCGTTGAGATCCTTGTACATGATGTCACCGGCCTGCCAGTTGGAGCCTATCGCATTCTGCCCTCCGTTGGGCAGGGAGATGAGGTGGTCGAGCATCTCTTCGTCCGTACGGGCTATGCCGACAGTCTCATATCCCCAGAAGTCTCCGAGTTTCATTCCGTTATAATATGTACCGAGAGTCTTGGAGGGGTTGGAGTATTTGGTAATCTCCGTGACCGCATCGGACAGGACAAAGCGCACGCCATAGTCAAGCTCTCCGAACGCCCTGTCATTCCAGGAGATTTCGAAATCGAAGCCCTTGGTCTTCATGTCGGTATTGTTGGTGCAAGGGACAGAAGTGCCCAATATGACAGGCAGTTCGTCAGCCGGACCGACCATATCCTCGGTCTTCCTGACATAGAGGTCGAGGGCGGCAGAGAGCCTG
This sequence comes from uncultured Muribaculaceae bacterium, assembly GCA_964555325.1. Lineage (GTDB taxonomy): Bacteria > Bacteroidota > Bacteroidia > Bacteroidales > UBA932 > Cryptobacteroides. The sequence goes on along the minus strand of CAZKRZ010000001.1, from coordinate 15,736 downwards.
CCGTCGAATGCGCCTACATCCAGACCGGCATTCCATGTCTTGACCGTCTCCCAAGTGAGCGAGGAGCTTATCAGAGAGGCAGGCCATGCGATATTCTGCTTCTTGCCGTCGATGAGCCACGCTCCGGACGAACTCGCAAAATTCATGATGGAATATGTAGGATACCATGATGTCGTGTTCTGGTTGCCGAGCGAACCGTAGGACAGCCTGAACTTGAGAGTCTGTATATCGCTGATCGCGTCCGCAAAGAACGGCTCCTTGGCCATGTTCCATCCGAGCGACAGGGACGGGAAGAGCCCCCACCTGCTGCCTGCGGCGAATCGCGAAGACCCGTCATAGCGAAGATTGGCCTCGACGAGGTATTTCTCCTTATAATTGTAATTGAGCCTGCCGAAGAATCCGAGCGTCCTCCATTCGGATGCACCGCCACCTACTATAGGGCTGACCTCCTCACCGTCATACATGCCGGAAGTAGCGTCAATCCAAGGCATGTCCGGGACAATAAGGCCCTCTCTCTTGGCGTAGGTCGAAAGGATATCATAACTCTCCGCCTGGACACCTGCCATGGCCTTGAAATAATGGTCGGCGATATGCGCCTCGTAGTCCGTATAGACATTGGCGTTGATGTACTGGTTTCTGCCTACATCACTCGCCACTCCGGTATGATAATCCCAGCTGGAACCCTTGCTGACACCGTCGATACAGGTCTGCCATACCTCTCGGTCCACCACTTTGTTGAAATAGGAGCGGTATCTGTAATTGAGGTCTCCGACGATGCGCCAGCCCTTGAGCGGAGTGATCTCGAAGTTGAACTGAGTCGCGGATGTCGTATTGGAAATGGTCCTCTGCCCTCCCCTGCTGAAACGCAGGGCCAGGTCGTTGAACAGATTACCGTTGGGATCGTACAGCGGCGCGACAGGCCAGAGATACTGGCCGAAATACCACAATGTGTCATCCGAAAGAGTCGTCGGCTCATGATAGCCGTCCCTGATGAAACGGCTGCTGAATCCTATCTTCATCCAGTCGTAGGCCTTAGTCTCGAGTTTGGCGAAGACGCTGAACCTGTCGGAGCCGTCCAGGTCCTGGTTTTCAAAGTGGAAGAGACCGTCATCCTTGAGATAGTTGCCGGAGATGTACCAGTTGGTCCTGGCGTCACCGCCGGAAATGCTGACATTGTGCTCCTGGGACATTGAGACATCTTTGTAGAACACATCGTAATAGTCGATGTTGTCGTTACCCTCGGTGTAGGCGGTGCCCCACTGATTGCCGACAGGTATCGTATTGTACGATATGACTCCGTCCTGGTAGTCCTTGATCCTCTGGAGTCTTGCCGCTCCGATGTCGTCCGCATTGCCGTCATTGTTGGCGCAGTCGTTGAAATACAACGCCCACGAATACGAATCGGCGGAATGCGGCAGATTGATAGGAGTATTGAAACGGAAACTGTTGTTGTAGTTGATCTGCGTCTTGCCCTGTTTGCCGTTCTTGGTAGTGACGAGTATCACGCCGAAAGGAGCGCGGGAACCGTAGATAGATGACGCTGCAGCGTCCTTGAGCACGGATATATTCTCAATATCCTGCGCATTGAGAGTGTACAGGTCTCCCTCCATGCCGTCGATAAGGACCAGCACGCTGCCGGAAGATCCCTGTCCGATAGTACCCTGTCCGCGCAAGGTGATAGTCGCCTGCTTGCTCATCTGTCCGCTCGTCTGCTTGATGGACAGTCCCGGGATCTGGCCCTGCAACGCGAGCACAGGGTTGTTGACCGGCACATTCTCCAGTTTGTCGGACTTGAGGGTGGCGACCGCACCCGTGACATTGACCTTGCGCTGGGTGGCGAATCCGACTACTACGGACTCATCCAGCAGTTTAAGGTCATCCTCGAGGGTGACATCTATCACCGACCTGCCCATAATCTCTACAGACTTGGACACATAGCCTATGGAGGAGAATGTCAGGGTCTTCCCCTGTCCGGGGTCAATCCTGTACACGCCCTTGGCATCGGTCGAGGTGCCGATTCTGCCCTCTCCGGACGAGACAATGACAGCCACTCCGGGAAGCGGAGCCCCGTCTGCATCGCAGACCGTTCCGGAAACAGAAGTCTGCGCATAGCCTTTTTGCCCACACAATAACGCCAGCGTCATGGCGGCCATAATTCTAATGTATTTTCTCATGTGGTTGAAGATTGATTATTTGAATATCGTACCTATGTTTTCTTTGACCGTACTGGCAATCTTGCCATCCGACGCGAATGGAATGTCGTATATCCTGCCGCCGGCGACCGATATTGTATTGCCCAAAGTAGAAGTGCCTCCGGCGAGCGTAAGCACGCAATCCGCAGTCGCAAAGGCGACTAGGCGGTCTCCCCTGTCCAGCACGAATGCCAGCGCACCCGAGTCTGTCCTAAATCCTATCCTCGCCCCTGTGGTGCACACCGTCTGCTCCATGGAGCAGCGCGGACTGTCATCCACGACATTGAACACCGCGAAGTCCTCCACCGGTGTCAGCGCTACATCTTCCGCAGCCCCTGTCAGACCCTCCAGCAGCGTCCTGACCTGCGGCACGTGCGCCTTGGGAGAGAGGTCGGGATTGTAGATACCCTCCGAATTGTAGGGAGGCGCACTGCCCGAGGAGATGGTCTTGCTGGTAGCGAGATCGTATATGTCATAGCCTCCGCCAAGCGCAGACGCCACCAGCATCAGACTCGCCGTATTGGCATAGTCTCCGCGGTTTTCTGCCACCAAGGGATAATTGCCGGGCAGGGAGGCATACTCGCTGACTTCAAATGCGATACGGTTGACCTCCGGCATATAGGGGTCGAAACTGACGAAGTCTATTCCGTCGAGGGCGTATACATCCTTGGGCGAAATGCCTGGCGTCTGGGGAAAGTCATTCACACCGTTGCCGGATATGACATTCGTCCTGGTAGCGACGGAGTAGAGGCTCTCTTTGACCGCCTTGCCGACTGCGTCCAGAGGGGCAAGGGTCATGTCCCATGCTTGCCGACTGCTCAACATCGAGCCGCCGCGCCATGAAATGCGTTTCTCTGCGAGCCTCCAGCGGACGAGGGCGTCAGGTTCGTTGTGCACCTGACAGGTTATGACAGGGCGCTTGCCACCATTGGCATCGTCCCATTCGCGTATATGGGCAAATAACTTGGTCACGGCGTTGCGCTCCCGGGAGATGACAAAGTCCGATGACATGTCCAGCGAATAAGTATAGCCGTACAGATAATGGAAATCCGCATCCCCGTTCCGCTGCAGGCGGATTGACGGCTCCGACAGTATATAGGTCGGGACGAGCCACGAATAGGAATCGCCTATCATATTGGTACTGAACCAGAGCAATTCCATTTTGAGACCGTATTTATTGACAAATCCCAGAATGGTATCCACCGAGGAGAAGTCCCAGACATCCTTTTTGGGCTCTATAAACGCCCAGGGGACGGGCACTTCGACGGTATTGACGCCGAGTTCCGCCGCCTTGCGGAAATAGTCTTCGATTTCCTCCCAGCTCATTTTGTCCACAGAGCGGAATACATCCACCCGTATCTGTGCCCCATAGACGGGGAATGGCTTGCCCTCCACTTCGAGATAAGGCTTGCCTGCACCTGACATGCAGATGCGGCTGACTGACAGCTGTTCAAGTTCAGGAGACGGAACGCCCGGCTGCCCTTTGTCGCAACCGACACAGCATTGGGACGCCATGGCGAGAAGCAGCGCGGCGTATGCCGACTTTATTTTCCTGGAGATGTTTTTCATTGTCTTGCAGCAGGTTTTGAAGGTATCATATTGACAAAGCAGGTCTTGATTGCCTCTGCCTGCTCCGGAGTCACGGACAGATATTGCCTGTCACCATTCTCGTCAGGGGTGAATATGGTGCTGCCCTCATCGGTGACCGTAATCCTGCCACGCGGAGAGACCGTAAACCATTTGCCGCCCTCGACGGCATAGAGCACTGCGGTGAGATCCCAGGTAGGCCTGTCATAGGGCATAGGCTGGTAAGCCTTGTACGCCTCGACCACGGGATGGAGTTCAGTCCACGCAAAATCATTCTCGATACTCGTGGCAGGATAGCATATCCCTGCTCCGACCTCAAACGGAGATGTCACCACAGGAGAGGGCCAGCGTTCGAATATGGTCTTTGCGGCAGGAATGTCCTTTACCACATTGTATTCGTGCAGGGAAGGGTCGTTGAAGCACCCTGCCATTGTCACCAACAGACGGACTTTCCTGGCAACCAGGTCATATCCGCTCAGGGGCGAGTATTCGTCCGCCTCTGTCTCCAACAGGCGTATCAGATTGGTAGAGAAGCCCACAGACGCGATTACGACAGAGTTGTCGGGGCGCGACGCCAGTATCTTGCGATAGAGGATGTGGGCGTCGGGCAGCCCGTCATAGTCCTTGACCGAGCGTGCGAATGCCGGTGCGCCTGCGGCGTTCCTGAGAGTATCCACCGCCATTGCATAGTTTACCGCATCGGTCTCACAGAATGCCCCGCCGCGTATGACACCGATTGGGATGTCCGGATAACCGTACCATGTGTTGAGTATATCGGCGTATTCGCCGGGAGCGGAACCCTCCTTGTTGATATTGACAGCCAGGAGGTTGATCTTGCCGGCGTCCAGATATTTGTACAGCATGTCCATGGCGAGGGCGTCATCGACATCATTGCCGAGGTCGGTCTCCATGATGATGTCCACGGTCGCAGGAGCGGATTCCTTGTCATTGCTGGCGGCGATGATGCAGCCCAGACCGGAAATAAATAAGCAGAACATCAGGGCGAGGAGGCCATAGACGCGCTTGGGCGCACCCTTGAACTCTTTCCATATAAATACACCCCATATCGCGGCTATCATCGGCGCACCCTGCCCGAGGGCGTATGAGACGGACGCGCCGGCCTTGCCGGAAGCTATATAGCTGAATGCCGTACCGAGGCACCATATCGCACCGCCGAGCATGCCGACCAGATGCGTCCTGCCGCCGCCGGAGAAATATTCGCGATAGCTGACGGGCTCTCCGACAAAGGGTCTCTTCATCACTATGGTATTAAATACGAAGTTGCTCAGCAGCACACCGATAGAGAAGATGACAATCGCCGTGTAGGGAGTGGCCTTGCCGGGCGCAGGAGATGCGAAATTCTCCAGATCCATGGCGCGCGCCACAAAACTGTAGAACAGCGACATCAGCACGCCTGCCACTATCGCCAGCAATATGCCTTTCTTGCGGTCCCGTGCGGATACGCTGCCGCCATTGGCACTTCCGGACGCGATACCGTTGCACACGATGGCGAGGACGACGAGCACCACACCTGCCCCGAGGAATGCCGGATCAGTGCTGTCCAGGCCCTGTCCCCTCTCCACTATATAAGTATTGACGGTACCGAGAGCCATGGATATGCCCACTCCGAGAGGAAACGCCACGGACATGCCTGCAATCGAGGTAGATGCGGAGAGGAGGATATTGGAGGCATTGAAAATGACACCTCCGAGGATAATCCATCCCCAGCCTGCCGCGCTCACCTGCGCAATGTCCCGGAGGAACGGCCTGCCGGCTGTACCTACACTGCCCATCGTCAGAGCGATTACCAGCGCGAACAGGACCATGCCTATGACATAGTCCCAATAGAACAATTCGTACCGCCATGTACGGGCGGCCAGTTTCTGCGTATTGCCCCATGAGCCCCAGCAGAGCATAGTCACAAAACAGAATGCCACTGCCAGTAAAGTGCTGTTTACTATAAACATAATGCGTATTGGTTATTCTATATCGTTTTCTCTACTTCTGCGCGTGTCGGCACGGAATCCTGCGCCCCGAAACGCTGTACGGACAGAGCCGACGCCGCTGTCGCGAACTCTGCAGCCTCAACCAATGTCATCCCCTCCGACAGAGCCACACAGACCGCTCCGCAGAATGTGTCTCCGGCAGCTGTCGTATCCACAGCATCGACCTTGCGTGCAGGGACGAACACTGTCTCACCGCCGCATATCATAGCCCCCTTGGAGCCCATTGTGATTATCACATCCGCTATGCCTTTGGCCTTGAGGGCCTCCGCCGCACGGACGGCAGACTCTTCGTCATTCACCTCTATACCGGTAATGGCAGAGGCTTCCGTCTCGTTGGGAATAATCAGGTCCACACACGACAGCAGGGACTCCGGGAGAACGGCTGCCGGCGCTGGATTGAGGACCACTTTCACCCCGGCATCATGAGCGATGCGCGCCGCACGCTCCACCGCAGGCACGGGTATCTCCAGCTGCATCAGCAGGATAGAGGCCTCGGCCACGACATCGGCAATGCTGTCTATATCCTCGACAGACACATCCGCATTGGCTCCGGACGCCACTACTATGGAGTTCTCCGCCTTGGTATCCACTGTAATCAGCGCCACTCCGGAGGGCTTGTCAGACAGCATGACATGAGAGACATCCAGGCCGCACGACCTGTATCCCTCGAGAGCCTGCTCGCCGAACATATCACGCCCCACCTTGCAGACAAAGGCGACATCTCCGCCGAGGCGTCTCGCCGCAACGGCCTGGTTGGCTCCTTTGCCGCCTGCTCCCATCCTGAATGCCGTACCGAGGACTGTCTCACCCGGACACGGAAGTTTTGCAGCACACACCGACATGTCGGTATTGCTGCTGCCTATTACGAGTATCTTTTTGCCGGACATCTGTTTTCCGTTATTAAAATGTGGTTGTTTAGCGCAATCGTTGTCGCAAATCTAAAACAAAAAATTTCACCACCAAACAACGAACAATGAGAATTATTTAAAAATACCGTCCGATTTTGCACAAATAACGAGAGTTTTTGCGCTATATTTTTCATACATTTGCGCAGGCACAAGACCCAGTGCGACAGAAAGGCATTTACCACAAACAAGCAGCAAAGGTATGAAAGAGACATTGGCAGGCCTGGCGGCCAAAACGGGAGTCTCCATTACCACAGTCTCCCGGGTACTCAGCGGCAAATCGGAACAATACCGCATCAGTCCCGAAACCAGGGACAAGGTAATGGCTGCAGCCAAGGCCAATCACTATTTCCCAAATCTGGTGGCACAGAACCTCCGCTCCAACCAGACCAACACGATAGGGCTCATGCTCCCGTCCGTGGCAAACCCTTATTTTGCCGACATCGCCAGCGCGGTAATCTATGAGGCGAGGCTGCGCAACTACACTACCATAGTCATCGATTCCGCAGAGAGCGCGGAAATAGAGAAAAACGGCATATCCTCCCTGATGTCCAGACAGATAGGCGGCATCATCGCATCCCCCTGCGGAGACGACCCGTCCCTCTTTGAGGAAATCAACCGCAAGATACTGCCTGTCATATTGATAGACAGGTACTTCACCGACTCCCAGCTGCCCTATGTCACCACCAACAATTACCAGGGCAGCATAGCCGCCGTGGAACACCTGCTCGACGCAGGACATTCACGCATAGCCTGCATCCAGGGCGTGACCTCATCGTTACCCAACAAGAGACGCGTCGCCGGCTACCTCGCCGCACTCGAGAGGGCAGGCCTGCAGGACGAAGCCCTCGTCGTCGGCAATGACTTCTCTGTCCAGAACGGCTATCTCGAGACCAGGCTGCTCCTGGGACGCCCCAACCGCCCGACAGCCATATTCGCACTCAGCAACACTATCATGCTCGGCGCAATGAAAGCCATACGCGAAATGGGAATGAGCGTGCCGGAAGATGTCTCCGTCGTCGCATTCGACAACAACATCTACATGGACTACATGACACCTCCCGTCACACGCGTGAGCCAGCCCACCGAGGAAATGGCGAAACTCGCTACGCGAATGCTCTTCGAATGCATGGCATCCGGCGAGAGGAGCCGCTCCCGGATTGAACTGCTGCCCACTCTGGTACGCCGCGACTCCGTCACTTCAGTACCGCCGCGCACGCAATAAAAAACTGCGCTCCCGGACCTCGCAAGATCCGAAAGCGCAGGCTTTCTGCAAGATATATCACCGTCAGCGTATGCCGTAACGGCGCAGGATACGCAATATGGGCTTTTCTATGCTGCGGGCCCAGAGATAATAGCCGTAGTCATCGGGATGGACACCGTCCACCGAGGATTCGTGGCTGTCGCACGATGCGTTGGGCTCTACGAAATAGACATTGTCATACTTCTTGACCGCGATGCGCATCAGACTGTCCGCGACATGCTGCTTGGCGGACTCGCTCTTCTCGACCTTGCCGTTGAAATTGCGGCTCTCGCGATAGATGGTCTGCTGGAAAATCAGTGGCACACCGGGATGAGCAGCCTGCATCTTTTCGATGAACGGGAACAGTCTCTCCTCTATCATCTTGGCATTGGGGTTGGAGAATGCGTCGAATACGAATGCGTCAGCCTCCACATCAGCAAGCACTGCAGCGAAATAGTCCTGCATCTTGCAATTGCCGCTGCATCCGAGAGACACCATCTGGATACCGGTATGCCTCGTAAACTGCATGGGATAACTCATGCCGGCGCGGCTCGTGCTGATACCGTGCGTGTAGCTCGACCCGAACACGACCACCCTGTGACGGAACGGGGACTCAATACCCTCAAACACCTCTCCGTCAGCGACACCTATACGCAACGAATTGACATCCGCATAGATAGGCAGATAGAGCAGGAATTCGTGCACGCTGCCGTCCATGCCCTCTATGAGTTTGATGTCCTCGCCATGTTTGCAATCTCCTCCGGGCACCTTGGTGCCTGCCCATATCCATTTGCCGTCCTTGTCGCGTGCATAGAGGTCCACTCCGCAAGACGCCAGCGTCATGGTATTCCTGCTGACGACCGCCTCCGCATAATCCATACTCACATAAATGGTCTTAGCGTCCGTCCTGAATGCCACAGCCATTCCGGCAGGACAGCGCACCTGCAGATTTTCACCGGAGGAAAATCCCTTGTAGCGGACCGTATCCACCCTGTGATAAGGATTAGGCGTATCCATCAGTTTGCCGACAAGCCCGAGTTCGTGTGCCTCGACATAACGGATCTCGCCTTTGGCGAATGCTCCTGCAGCAACCAGCAGCAGAGCGACGCTCATCATTGCTTTGCGTAACATAGTGATATTAGATATAACTGGTCAGTATCTTCATCGAACCGTCCGGGGTAAAGAGCAGGCTCTTGGCAGCCGCCGGCACCAGATAAGTCTGTCCCTGGCGTATGGACCAGGTCTCGGTCAGGTCAGGCTTTGCCTGCTTGGACTTGCGCAGGAATCCGAATGAGCGTATCTCGTCACGGGGCTGCTCCTCCACGCAGGTCACGCTACCGGAACCCTCCACGCACATCACGACCATAAACGAATCGATATTGTGCAGGTCCTTCTCCACAGGCTGCGTCAGATCATAGAGCGATGTGGTGAAATGCTCGCACTTGACCAATATCTTCTCCTCGTTCGGGACATGTGTATAATGCGTCCTGTAGTCCGGGCGGACACTGAAATCTATGGCATCCTTGGCCTCCTCAGTATGCAGCTGGCGAGGCTTCCCGTCCAGTCCGAGACGGCCATAGTCATATATGCGGTAAGTAATGTCCGAGGTCTCCTGTATCTCAGCCACGAAACATCCTCCGCAAATGGCATGGATGCGCCCTGCAGGGATAAAGAACACATCTCCGGGAGTCACATTGTGGTCACTCAAAGCCTCTACAATGCTGCCGTCCTCGACCTTACCGGCATATTCCTCGCGTGTCAGCGGCTTGGACAGTCCGGAGAGCAGATGCGCCCCCTCGTCCGCGCCGACCACATACCACATCTCGGTCTTGCCTTTCTTGCCCTCACGCTCAAACGCGAGCTTGTCATTGGGATGCACCTGCACGCTGAGGTCCGTACGCGCGTCTATAAACTTGATTAGGAGCGGAAACTCCGTCCCCGTACGCTCATACACTTTCTCGCCAAGCAGCCATTCCTTACGGATCTCAGCCAGTTCGGTAATGGTCTTGCCGTCAAACTCGCCGCCGTCTATGACAGATTCGTCACCCTTGACGGCAGAGAGTTCCCAACTCTCGCCTATGTGCTCCTGCTCCGTCTCCACGCCCTTGAAAGGGGCGATTTTGTCACCGCCCCAGACAAGTGTCTTAAATATGGGTCTAAACTTGAACATAATACTCTATCTGTTAAATGAGACCACGGCCGCGCAGGAATGCCTGATTGTCAGGCTCGCGGCCTGCAAACTCCTTATAGAGCGTCATCGGCTCTTCGCTGCCGCCGCGCTCCAGGAACGTAGCCTTGAATTTGCGCGCCAACTCCTTGTTCCAAGTGCCGTTCGCCTCGAATATGGAGAATGCGTCCTTGTCCAGCACCTCCGACCAGAGATAGCCGTAGTAACCGGCATTGTATCCGCTGGAGAAGATGTGGTTGAAATATGTAGTGCGGTAGCGGGGAATGATCTCATCGATAAGCCCCATCTCCTTGCACACCTTGGACTCGAATTCGTCAATAAACTCCACACCCGCATCGGCAGGAATGGACTCCAGCTCATGCCATTTCATATCGAGAATGGATGCGGCGCAGAGTTCCGTGGTCATGAATCCCTGATTGAACTTGCCGGCGGCGATAATCTTCTCCACCAGGGCCTCGGGTATCACCTCGCCTGTCTGCCAATGAGTTGCATACTGCTTCAGCAGCCAGGGCTGGAATGCCCAGTTCTCATTGAACTGCGAGAACATCTCGACAAAGTCGCGTGCGACATTGGTACCGCTGACAGTCTTGTAGTGGCAACGGGTCAGCAGTCCATGCAGAGCGTGTCCGAACTCATGGAATGCAGTCTCGACATCATCCGAGCTGAGCAACGCGACACCATTCTCGCCGGGAGCGGAGAAGTTGCCGACATTGACGATGATAGGACGGATGTCGTTGCCGGCAGCGTCCACATACTGCTCGCGGACATTGTTCATCCACGCACCTCCCCTCTTGCTTGCCCGAGGGAAATAGTCCGTGGTGAATATACCGACGAGAGAGCCGTCCTCCTCTGTTATCTTATAGGTCTGGACTGCAGGATTATACACCGGCACGCCGCTGATTTCCTCCACATTGACGCCGTAGAGTGTCTTTGCCGCGAGGAAAAGTCCTTTCTTGACATTCTCCGCCTCGAAATAAGGCTTGATAGCCTCCTCATCGAGGTCATAGCGGGCCTTGCGCACCTTCTCGGCATAATACCACCAGTCCCAAGGCTCGATGTCATGGCCGGCGACAGCCTTCATGTCGGCTATCTCCTCCTTGGCCTTTACGACAGCGGCCTTCATGATACCGTCGAGGAATGCGTCCACGGTCTCGTGGTCGTGCGCCATCTTGTCGGCGAGCGTAAAATCCGCGGAATTGCTGTAGCCCATAATCTGGGCCTTGCGCAGACGCAGGCGTATCACATCGAGGATGAGCTGACGGTTGTCATTGGCATTGCCGTTGTGACCTCGGGACGAGTAAGCACGAAACATCTTCTCCCTCAACGCCCTGTCATCTGTGTTGGTCATAGCGTCCGGATATGCGGAGATGCTGATGCCGAACTCCGCCTTGAACGCGTTGTTCTCGGCGAGGATGTTGTTGCCTATCTTGTTGGTCTTGGCGGCAATCTCCGTATTGATGTTGCGGAGCTCCGCCTGCAGTTCGTCACTCAGACCGACGCCATTGCGCTCAAACGCATCGTAGGTCTTCTTAAGAGTCACCTGCTGCTCCCTTGTCAGGGCATCCTGCGGCGCATTGTAGACAGCAGCCACCTTGGCATAGAGAACCTTGTTCATATAGATATTGTCCGAATGGCCGCTCAGAAGAGGAGTCACCTCCTCGACGACGGCTTCCAACTCAGGGCTGTTGTCCGTCTCCGCTACATTGAACAGCACTCCGCTGACCTTGGCGAGGAGTCCGCCGCTACGGTCGAGTGCCACTATGACATTGTCAAACGAAGGGGCTTCCTGATTGTCTACAATATCCTGTATCTCAGCATTCTGCTCTTCGATACCGGCCTTGATGGCAGGGATATAGTCCTCAACTCCGATCTCACCGAACGGAGGAATGCCGTAGGGCGTATTCCATTCCGTCAGGAAAGGGTTGGTCTGTGTACTGCATGCTGTCATTGCCAGAACTGTCGCTGCCGCGATAATGATTTTTTTCATATAACAGTGGATCTTAATGCGCAGGCTTAATTGACCTTGACACCGTCGAGGTCAATCAGTGTAAACTGAGCGCTGCCGTTGTAGATGGTCAGAATGCCTGTGACATCGATGGACTTGCCGTCTGCAGTCGAAGATTCGACATTGCCTATCACCTCCGCAGGAATCTCCGTATCGGCAAACTTGCTGTAGCCGCTGGTGCGGATCTGCACGGGAGTGCTGCCGAGGCTGAAATACTGGCTCACGGTAGCGGCGGTGGCATTGCGTCGTATGGTCTGCTTGATGGTCTCGCTGTCCGTCTCGTTGCGCTTTTGGAGTATGCTGACATTGTCTCCGGTCTCCGCCTTGTCGAAATAACCGGCGTCAAGACGCTCGAGGAAGAGGTTCTTGGACATAGCCCAGGTATTCACGCCATAGGTATTCTCGCTGAGGAAGACCCTGTTGGTGTTGTCCTTGGTATCCTTGGCCTGGTCCACATACACGAGCAGGAAGATACGCTTGAAGCTCTCGTCGCTGTACGAAGTCTTCGCACCGTAGGTCAGCCCCCTCATCGTGACATATTTGCCGAATGCGTCGGCAGTGCCGCCCTTTGCAAGGGCTGCCTTGAGAGCGGTCTCGTCGAGTTCCACGGGAGCGACGGGAGTGCCTATCTCACCCTTGAACACATGAGTGTCCAGTATCATCTGGACATCGATATACGAAGTCTCATACGAGCCGGAGGGGTCCTGGTAGCCGAGCTGGAGCATGCCGTTGTAGGCACCGAGGGTCAGACCCGAGCACTTGACATAGACCCACTGGCCGAGTTTGTAGTCATTGTATAGTCCTGTCTTGCCAATCTTGACCTCCAGACCGCCTGTCTCGTCCTGGATATAGAGGCTGCGGTAGACATTTCCGCTGCGGTCAGACGAAATCACCTGGCCCTTGACGACAATGTCCTGGTCGATTTTGAGAGGCTGCTTGTTATAGAGGGCCTTGAGTTCGGCTATAGTGGTGTTGGCTTCCGGATGAGTATATCCGGCCTCCGGAGGTACCCCGTAATCAAATGTGTACACGGGCTCCCACTCATCGCAGCCGGCAAGGAACAATGTGGCTGCGGACAGATATATTAGAATATTGCGAAGTCTCATGTCTTAGAATCTGAAATAAATATTCAACATGTAGTTCATACCGCTCATATAGAAATACTTGGGGTCGAACCTGTAATAGCGCTCCTTGCTCGAGGTGTTGTCCACGAGACGGGTCTGCTCATAACCGCCGGTCTTGACGCTTGTGTTGTTGAGCAGGTTCTTGGCGCTGAGAGAGAATCCTATCTGATACTTGCGCTGGATGTACCAGGACTTGCCCACGCTCGCATTCACGAGGACTGCGGGATCGAATTTCTCCTGTCCTGCCATATAGGCAATCTCCTGTGCGGAGACATGGTTGTCAGGTCCTGCAGTGGCGAAGTCTGTCCTGTAGAGAGGGTTCATGTCGAGATATGCCCTGTCGAAATACTCCACATCGGCATCCACAAACCAGTAGTTCTTGTTCCACGCAAATCCGAAACTCACTGCCAGCTGAGGTGTGCTCGGCACATAATGCTGCACAGTGTTGCCGTCCTCATCGGGATGGCTCTTCCAATAGCTGACCAGCTCGTGGTCGCGCACAATCTCGGAGCTGTTGTCCACGGTCTGGGTCATGTACGGGGTCGAAGTATAGATGTAGTTGCCATAGGAGACCACACCCTGGGCGGAGAGATTCTCCACAGGTGTAGGCACCTTCCAACCGAGTTCGATACCCATGTGACGCTGGTCGATGCCGCTCATCGCGAAATTGGTGAACGCATTCTGGAGGTCGTCATAGAAACTCATCACATCGGTCTGGTCCTTGATAGAGGTATAGAAACCGGTCAGACGGACGCTGTAGCCGTTGGAGAAATACTGCCAGTTGAGATCCGCAGTAGCGGTCTTGGTGGTGGTCAGATCGGGTACGAGCGTGTTGCGTGTCCTCGGGGAGATGAACGCCTGGTTGAAGAGAGGCGCATCGTTGAAATATCCCGCATTGGCATAGAACCTCATCTTGCCGCCGAGTTCGTAGCTCGCAGAGCCCTTTACCGCATAAGTCAGGAACGAGGACTTCTCGCTCTCGCCCTTGGAATCCTCCGGGAAGAGTCCGTTGCGGACCAGTCCCTCACGCCAGAATGACGAATGTCCGACCTTACCGCCGAGATTCGCACTGAATCCACCGACCGCATAACGGGCATTGGCCCAGGCGCCGAGATTGCAGACATGTGCATAATAGTCGTAGCCGTACTTGTCACCCTCACGCAGCACCTGTGCCTTGTTGCCATGGCTCAGATAGTAATCGAGGTCGTACTGGTACTTGGTCTCGTCAGAGGCATAGTCCCTCTCGGCGAACTGATTGACATTCAGATAATAGTCACCACCGAGGAGGTCTGCGACGACCTTGTAGTACTCGGTACGGTTGATCTTGGCGGATGCACCGCCGGTGACTGTAAGCCAATCCTCGGGACGCCATTTGAGGTTGAGTGCCAGATTGAAATCCCTCTGGTCCACACGACGCTCCTCCTGGATATACTTGGAGCGGTTGCCGTCCGAAGTGGCATTGTGGCGGTTTACATCATAGAGCCTGTCCCAGTTGATATGGGTGGTAGGGGCATAGTCAGACTCCCATGCCTCCTTGGCCCACATGTACTTGGCGTAATTGTCTCTCTTCCAGTCCGAATCGGGCATGTAGAAGTAGCTCGGGAGATTTCTGTAGTAGTCAGGTCTCGGATCCTGTGCATCGTACCAGTCGAGAGCGGTATATCCGTTCTTGCCGAAGCGGTACAGCACAGTAGCGGAAGCCTTGAACTTGTCTGACGGAGTGAAATCGTATTTGAGTGCGGCTATAGGCTCATGTGTCTTGCGGACACGGGCGTTGCGCACCTTGCCGTCCTGCCATCCCCAGTTGGAGTTGTACATATTGTCCCCCATCAGGTCATAGACCTCCTGGGTAGAACCATTCTGCGCACCCCTCTCTCCGGGAGCAGCCATGAATGTAAATCCCAATTTGTGCGTATCATTGAATTTCTTCTCCACACTGCCGTAGTAGCCGAACGAACGGTAATACACACCCTTGATCCAGTCATTGCCGCCCAGTCGGGTCGATACGCTGAATGCATACGCCCAACCGTTGTCAAGCATTCCGGAGGAATAGGTCATCATCAGCCTGAGACGGTACAACGAGCTGTTGGTCAGCACGCTTCCGCGCCATCCCTTGCGTACCGAGGATGCGTTGCCTGCGATGTCGGTCTGTCCGTTGTAGCCGCCGAGACCGAAGTCTGCGACCTCTGCACCTGTGACGGAAGTCTTGGTACGGGTAGCCTCGTTGAGACCGCTCCACAGTGAATGAGGTCCATAACCCGTAATGGCATCATTCATCTTGACACCGGCGAAATAGACATCCTGGCTCTCGTTGGAATAACCCCTTGCGCGGAAACGCACGGAACTGAAATTGTATCCGGCGATATTGTTGAACACATCGTTCTGTCCGAAGAGAATGGTCGGAGCGTCATTGTAACCGGAATCGTCCATATCAAACTCCGAGAAACTCGCGTCATCAATCTCCGTAGCGGATACTGACGGAGAAA